>JAJXTM010000334.1 GCA_021783875.1 Bacteroidota bacterium | reverse complement strand
AATTACCTCCGTCTGATGACTTATAAAGTCCGCCGTTGCTGTAATATTTCCCAACATTATCTTTATAATTATATGCAAAAGTTGCTGCATAAATATTATTGTTTTGGTCAATCGAAATTTTCATTGTGTTCCTAAAATTCCAAATAGCTGCTCCTGTAGTAGTAGAAGGCAATAATGTCCAGGTATCACCAAAATCGGTCGATTTATAAATTCCGCCTCCATATACGGCATCCAAATTAAACCATCCTTCTCCGGTTCCGGCATAAACAGTATCGCCATTATTAGCCATGCTGCTAATAGCGATAGGATTACTGTTGTCAGTTTTAGGAGCCCATGTATTTCCGCCGTCCGTTGATTTCCAAATTCCTCCTGAAACCGCTCCGATAAGTATTTCTTTTGGATTTGATGGATTAATTAATATTGATCTTATTCGCCCGCCTATATTGCCTGGACCAATATCGTTCCAATTTGATATTAATTGAATATTATTAAAACCTTGTTTTGCCATTAGTTTACTTTTAGTGTACTCAATTGCACGGGTTCTTGAAAGAGGATCGTAACTATGATGATTGCCTATGATCATCTTATACCTGAATTGGCTAGCCGCATAAGGGTTATCACGATCTCCTTGCATCGGAACTTTTGGTGCAAAATTGGCGGCAGAGTTATTGTTTTCCCAAAAGCTAAAGTAACTAAAACTTAAAATTAAAATAGTAAAAAAAAGTAGAATTGATTTTTTCATTTGGCTCCTTCCAATAAAATAAAATAATTTATCCGCATTGTAATTTAAATTTTAACGATAAATCCAAAGATTGTCAAGTGATTAATAAACAATAGAATTTAATTTATCGGATACTCCGCATAAAATGTAGTACCGTCTGCTTCAGATGATTTAAAGAATACTTTACCTTTCAAATAACGTTCAGTTATAAGTTTCATACTGTATGTACCAAGTCCTCTTCCTGATCCTTTTGTCGAAAACGAACGCTGGAATATTTGGCTTTGTATTTCAAGGGGAATGAATCCGGGATTACTAACAAAAAATCTTATTCTGTTATTGATGAGCAAACAACCTATTCTAATTTTGCTATTTTTAGCAGAAGACTCCAGTGAATTTTTAAGCATATTTCCTAATACTCTCGAAATTAGCAGTTCATCACTTTCAAACTCAACCTCATCACACGGGGAATCAATCTCGATTTCTTTACTCTCGGATATATTTTGCTTACTATAAGCCCAAGCAATATTTTTTAATATTGATAAAGGATTACATTTACTAATATTAACAATTAACTCATCACGTTCAGCAAACGAAAGATCCTTTTGAGATTTTATTTCTTCAATTAACCTATCTGAAAGAATCGACATCATCGGCAATAACTCATCAATTTCTTCTTTAGATGAATCTTTCATAAGGTTTAGATAACTTTTTATTCCCCCGGCAGAATTTAAGACATCATGAAAAAAAATCCTTTCTAAAGACATTCTCCGTTTCTCATGACTAATATCAACAAAAGTAAAAATGGAAAAAATATGATTCCCTACTTCTAATTTTTTTGTCCAAACCCTTAGATCAAGAGCTTCAAGTGTATCTTTCTGTATTATACGGCATTCCTGAATATCTTCTTCACCTTTTAATGAAGAAAGAATTGCCTTTCTTGCATTGCAAGTATTACAAAATTCTGTTGTTCCGCAACCCGAGGAAGTTAAAAAAGCACGCTCGCAATTAAGTATTTCACCAATTCTTTTCCCAAAAGGAAATTCAATTTTGTCGTCATCTAATAAATCTCTTAGAGCTTTATTCCCATATACTATTTGCCGATATTCATTCAATACAGCAAGATAAGCCGGAGTAGAATCTAATAATTCTGTAAATAAATTATTTTCTGAGAAAAGTTGTTTCTGCTTTTGTAATTCATTTTCGGGTAATCTTTCTTTATATATTGGGAATGATTCTTTATCAATTGAATTAACTATATTCATAATAATAAAATGTTTAATAAAAAATATATTTTTCAATCAAAAAATATATTATATATTCGAAAAAAAAATATAAAATTTAAGTACTTAATTTTTCAATTCAAGCATTGAACCGGACAAAGCATTAATTGAACAACTTGATTTAATCATCTTCTGCAAATAAATTTAGATGTACTAATTTTAAAATTATAAAAATGGAAATAGGTAAAAAATGAGTCTTAGTCAAATCGCAAAATCAATTAGCGCTTCACCGACTCTTAAGTTAAATGAAAAAGCTGCTCTTCTCAAACAAAAAGGAGAACCGGTAATTCATCTGGGCGGAGGTGAGCCCCAAAGTAAAGTCCCTATTGATGCAATTCTGGCGACATCTGCACATCTAAATACAGGAGAAGTTAGGTATGCACCTGCCGATGGAATTCCTGCTCTTAAACAATCTATCATTAGATATACTGAAGAATTTTATAATCGGACAGTTTCACCTCAAAATGTTATTGCTTCCGGAGGAGCTAAACAAGCCATTATGGTCGCTCTTCAGGCAATTTTAAATCCGCAGGAAGAGGTAATGTATCCCGCACCTTACTGGGTAAGCTATCCTGAAATGGCAAAACTTTGCGGGGCGGTAGGTGTTCCTGTCTATGCTGAAGACGGAAGCTTTTTCCCGACTATCAAGGACTTCGAGC
This sequence comes from Bacteroidota bacterium, assembly GCA_021783875.1. Lineage (GTDB taxonomy): Bacteria > Bacteroidota > Ignavibacteria > Ignavibacteriales > Ignavibacteriaceae > FEN-1297. The sequence continues at coordinate 388 of JAJXTM010000334.1, read as the reverse complement.
AAAGAGTCGGCACTTATACCAAAGCCGTTATAATCAATAGCCCAAATAATCCTTCCGGTGTTATGTATTCAGAAGAATTTATTTCAGATATCGTTCAGTTCTGTGAAAAGAAAGACTTATATCTAATAATGGATGATATTTATCATAGATTAATTTTTGACGGCAGGAAAACTATTAATTGTTATAATTATGCAAAGGATCTTTCCGAAAAGTCAAAAATTATTTTAATAAACGGAGTTTCAAAACAGTATGCTATGACGGGGTTTAGGATCGGCTGGGCTGTAGGAAATAAAAAAGTTATTGAAGCTATGTCAAATATACAGGGTCATCAAACTTCCGGTCCTTCCGTTCTGCTGCAAAAAGCAGCAATAGGTGCTATGAACGGCGT
>JAJXTM010000043.1 GCA_021783875.1 Bacteroidota bacterium | reverse complement strand
TCGGAGCAAATGCAATTCTCGGCGTTTCTTTAGCAGCCGCTAAAGCTGTTGCAGAGACTCTTGAAATTCCATTATACCGATACATCGGCGGCGTAAATGCACGTACTTTACCTGTTCCTATGATGAATATTCTTAACGGCGGAAAACATGCCGATAATAATGTCGATTTTCAGGAATTTATGATTATGCCAGTTGGTGCACCAAATTTTGCAGAAGCATTAAGAATGGGCGCCGAAACATTCCACGCTTTAAAATCAGTATTAAGTAAAAAAGGCTATAATACTGCGGTCGGCGATGAGGGCGGGTTTGCGCCTAACTTAAAATCAAATGATGAAGCAATTGAAGTTATCCTTGAAGCTATTACTAAAGCAGGCTATAAACCAGGTATCGAAATTGCACTCGCACTTGACCCGGCATCAAGCGAAATGTTCTTAAAAGAAAAAAATGTTTATCAATTTTTTAAATCGGATAAATCTGAAAAAACATCCGCTCAAATGGTTGAATATTATTCTAACTGGGTTAAGCAGTACCCGATTGTTTCAATTGAAGATGGCTTGGCAGAGGACGATTGGAACGGATGGAAATTAATGACTGATAAATTGGGTAGCAAAATTCAATTAGTAGGCGACGATCTTTTTGTTACTAATACCGAACGCCTTGCTCAAGGTATCGAACAAGGTGTTGCTAACTCAATTCTTATTAAAGTTAACCAAATAGGAACTTTAACTGAAACTCTGGAAGCAATTGAAATGGCTAAAAAAGCCGGTTATACAAATGTAATTAGCCACCGCTCCGGAGAAACCGAAGATACTACAATTGCCGATATTGCGGTTGCAACTAATGCCGGACAAATTAAAACTGGCTCACTATCCAGAACAGATAGAATTGCAAAATATAATCAACTTCTTAGAATTGAAGAAGAACTTGATGATACATCTATTTTCCCTGGATTATCCGCATTAAATTATTCTGCATAATAATATTCTCCCCGGCTCTTAATTAAGAGCCGGGCTTCTATTCTTAAATAAAAAGTTTCTATATAATTATTAAATAATTTTTTAATTTAAATGTCTCTCTTTGGTGAGCTAAGCGCTTTATTAACTTCTTTTTTATGGTCGATTTCTTCCTTTGCATTTACAGCTGCTTCAGAAAGAATGGGGTCTTTACAATTAAATGTAAATAGACTTTTTATTGCGGCTGTTTTTCTTTTTGCTACTATTTTCGTAGGCGGAATTAGCTTTTCAATTTCATTATCCCAGGTTATTTATTTATCTATAAGCGGAATTATTGGATTAGTTCTGGGTGATACCTTCCTCTTTAAAGCATTTCAGCATGTCGGCGCGAGAATAAGTATGTTGATGATGGCACTCTCTCCTGCAATGAGTGCATTATTAGCATATTTTTTTCTAAAAGAATATATATCGATTTGGGGAATTACCGGTATGTTAATTACAATTATCGGAATTGGACTGGTCGTTGTTGAACGGCATGAAGTTCCATCCTCTAAATATAAAATTAGCAAAGTCGGTATTTTCTATGGCTTTGTTGGTGCTCTTGGACAGGCAGGAGGATTAGTATTTGCAAAATTTGCTTTTGAGTCTGGCAGTATTAATGGTTTCCTAGCAACTTTTATACGAATAGCTGCATCTTTTATTATTATGCTTCCTTTAGCTGTAATAGCAAAACGTTTTCGTAATCCCTTTCTTTTATATAAAAATGATTTAAAAGCACTTTATTCAACTTTAGCTGGAACATTTTTTGGGCCTTATTTAGGTATTACATTTAGTTTATTGGCAGTTGAATATACAAAAGTAGGAATTGCCTCAACTCTGATGTCTATGATGCCGATTATTATGCTTCCTATAGTGCATTTTTATTATAAGGAAAAATTAAATTGGCAGTCAATCACGGGAGCTGTAATTGCAGTTTTCGGGGTTGCTATTTTATTTCTAAGGTAGTTGTTTATTAGTTATTTATAACAATACTGTCTTTGGCAAAAGTAATATAATTTGTCAATTGAACATTGCCAACCCCGTTATTGCCAGTTTTTATACCGGTTCCGACAATGGTAATCATTTGCGGAGTTACTGTAGCGGTATAATTTCCGCTTCCTGTCTGTACCATTCCTGGAGGTATAGTCCAACCTGTAAAAGATTGATTACCGCCTCCAAGTTGAGTCGTCTCTAAATAATATTTTCTTGCCTGCGAACCCATATTGTTCAGCTCAGAGATCATTGAAGTTCTGTTTGAATCGGTTGAGTATACATTTGATATTACAATTCCAATAACAATTGCTAAACCGACCAGAATAACTGTTAAAAGTATTAAAAGTAATTGTTGCTGTCCCATATAATCTGTCGCTTTTGTATAAAATTAGGATAAAAATTCTTGATAAACAAAAATGTATTTTACTTACTTTGTAAATTACTTTTCAATTGAATATAAAATTTGTAACTGAGACTATTATTTGGGTTGATAGATAAACTCTTTTCAACGGCATTTAAAGCATCATTTAGTCTATTATTATAATAAAACGCCCCCGCCAAATTATACCAGACTTGCGAATCTGTCTGATCATATTCAACACACTGCTGAAGATAATTAAGGGCGGATTGGTATTTACCATTTTGCAGTGCAATACTGCCTAACCATTTTGTTGTAAAGTATGAAGGCTCAAAAGAATTAAGTTTTTGTAAATACGGTAAGGCATCTTCAAATAATTTAGCTTCGATCAGGTTATTGATTAGATACTTATAACCGTTACTATAATGTGGGTGCTGGTCAAGTATTGCATCCATTTCATTTTTAAAGTTTTGATAATTTTTTTGATTATAAAATTTACCTGCAAGTATCGCATGTGCTTTTTCCCAAGGTAGCTCATGCTGCAGAACTTGTACGGCAAGTGTATCAACATAATTCTTTCTGACGAAATTTTCGATTGTATAATTTGAGGTTCCCATTTGAACAAAAGGATATGATCCCATAAGAATGTGTATCTCAATTTTACCGATAGTCGAGTCAAGCTCTGTATATGGAACCGCAGTGTTTAAAATACTATCCTGCGCATTTTCAGAAATATTTTTAGTTTTATTGTTTGGTAAATAATGCATCTCGTCCATTTTTTCGAAATATGATTTTGCAAGCAGCTTATATCCCTCAATATTCGGATGAAGATGATCAATTATTAAATTATTTCCAACTATTCCTTGCGGACTATTTGAATTAAAAATAGAGTCGATATTTACAACAGGATAATTAAATTTATTACCGAGTTTGTTTATAATTGAATTAAAAATTTCCGGCGCTCTAAAACGTAGTTCGTCTAAGTCTTTCGCTTCAATGAATAATTTTTTTGCTTCCGAGGGATTTCCTGATTTTAATTGGTTTTGTGCTTCAGTATAAATTGAATCTGCAGAAGGTAACTTATTTTCTTTCACAGAAACAAACGGGGTAAGATTTTTTAAGTTACTTGTCAAAGTTCCAAGAATTACCGGAATATTTTTTTCTTTAAATAAAGATAAAATGTCATTCATATTTCCTTCAAATTGCTTAACTCCAAGATTGTATAAATTAGAATTTAGCGGGATTAATGAACGACCGACTACTTGCTCCATCAATGTTTCATGATTTTGATTTGAAACTGTTTTGCTTCTAAATATAGTTACAATTTTTTCAACGAAATTGCCAATTAGTTGAACTGTTCTAAATTTTTGCAGTTCCACGTAAAAATTAACTAAACTTCGGAATTTACCGCCTGAAAAAGAAGAAGCTACCCCTAATGCACCATAATATTCATTATGTCCGGTATAAATTAAAACAAGATCCGGTTTTTGCCTGATAATTGAAGGTGTAAAATCTCTGATTGTAAAACTATTGATAGCTGAAATTCCGCAATTTATTACTTCGATATTTTTATCCGGATAAAGAATCTCGAGTCTTCTTTTTAAATAATCCGGGAATGATGCCGTAACAACGTAAGGAAAACCCTGAACGCTGCTTTCGCCTAGGACAAATATCCGAAAAGTGTTTGGTTTTTTAATTTTATCGAATGCCTCTGAGGTCGGAATCGGAAAATGTTTTAAATTAGTAAAATATTTTTGAGCTATGTCAGGATTTAATACCAATCTGTCAGGGTGAGCCTTTGATTCGGGAATAAAAACATTATACTTGCTGCCGTAATTAATAATTCGTAAAAATATTTCTAATAAAATAAAGAAGATAACAGGTATAAGAACTGCAACTGCATAAAACCATTTTGGTGTAGGTCTAGTTGGAATTTTTTCCGGAATATCTTGATTTTTGCTTATTTTGTTTCTCCTAACCATAACATTTTTCTTTATTTTAACTTCTTTCAATTGTTTTTTTTGAATAAAAGGGAAAGAAATATTACTTTCTTTTACAAGTCCATCTTTGTTAAATTTACTTTTTAAATTTAAGCTATGGCGATAAGCTATATTACTAATTAATTGAAAACAAATTTAATTTAACTTTATAAAATATCATATGAAAAAATATTTTCTTTATGCAATAGTATCTCAAATAATTTTATTTTCCGGCATTTTACATTCTCAGAGTTATCTGGATTCAGTGGTGGCAAAAGTTGGCAACATTTCTATCACCGGCAGGGAATTCCTTGATCGTTATGAAATGACACCTCTTTTCAGAAAACAAATTGAGAGAATGACTCCGTCACTCAAACTTGAATTTTTATATTCATTAATTGCTGAAAAACTTTGGGCAGATCAGGGTGAGGAGATGGGATTTGATACAACCGCAGTTATGAAATTTGCTATGGATCAATATGAAAATATGTTTGTCCGTGATGCACTCTATAGGAAAGACATAAAAGATAAAGTGAAAATTAGCGATAAAGATCTTCTTGAAGGATTTGTCAGAAGCGAAACAACGCTGGAGGTAAACTATATAATTTCTACCGATAAGAAAGAAATTTATGATATATATAAGATGCTCAAGTCGGGTATACCTTTTGACTCGGTATTAGCATTGCGTCCCGAAAAAAAAGAACAACAAACTCCGGTTAAAATATTCTACGGTCAAATGAGCCAGGGTTTAGAAGATACGCTTTTCAGTCTTCCTGTGGGACATTTTAGTACTCCTCAACTTACTCCAGATGGTTATTATATTTTTAGAATGACTAATAAAATTAAATCTTCCGAAAATGCTGCTACAGGACAGGCAAACACTGCTGAAACGGTTAAGGAAACAGTTGAAGCTATAAAAGAAAGAAAACTTTATCAGAAATATTTCTTTGATTTTTTCAAAAATAAAAAAGTTACTGCAAATGCCGTTCTTCTTAGAAGTATTACCGAAAAACTTTCGGATATTTTTAAACAAAGAAAATTTGATTATAGAATCTCCGATAAAGATCCGATTTTTATGGAAGTAGGAGATGTTCAGAAAATGGAAAAGGAGTTCGGTCCCGATTCTTTGAAGATGTCAGTTATTGAATTTCAAAACAATCCAATTTCATTAGATGACTATATACGGAGATTAATATTTAAAGGTTTTAGTTCATATAAAGCTGATGTCCCGACCATTGCATCGCTTCTCAGTACTGTGACAAGATCTATTATTGAACATGAACTGCTTGCACGCCAAGGCTATAAGGAAAAATTAAATTTTCTTCCCAATGTACAGGAAGACTTAACAATGTGGCGGCAAAATTATTTAATGCAAATGCTTCAGGAAAAATTTATTGATTCAGCTAATGTCTCTGATTCAACGGTATATCAATATTACCGTAAAATGAATAAAAATGAATTTTACCCCGAAGAAGTCAACATTGTAGAAGTTATGAATAATGATCCTAAAATAATAGAAAAAGTGATTAGTGAATTAAAAAAAGGTGTTGATATCCACAAACTTGCAATGGAATATACCGAGCGAAATTTTACGAAAAAGCAGAATGGAGAATTCGGATATTTTCCGGTTACTAAATACGGTAAAATCGGAGAAATAGCATCAACGATGAAGGTTGGGGAACTTTATGGTCCTCTAAAACTTCCGGAAGGATATTCAATTTTTAAGTTAATAGGAAAAAGACCGGCAAAAGTAGATACAGCACAGCCTTTTGATAAAACAAAAGATGAATTAAGACATTATCTTGTTATACAAAAAGAACATAAAGCAATGACCGATTATACTGTTTATCTTGCAAAAAAATTCGGTGTATATATTGATATGCCTGTTCTTGAATCTATAAAGGTTACTCATGTTAATGCCTTTGGATATAGATATCTTGGCTTTGGCGGCAGAATTACCGCCGTCCCATTAATGGCTCCGAATGTTGACTGGGTCGATCCTTATTTAAAGAGTCTAAATATAAATCCTTGACTTGTTAGAGGATGGATTATTTAACTATCCTAAATGTTTTGGAAATAGTTAATAGGTCTTAAAGCAAATTTTCATTATGAATATTTTAGGAATCTCTGCATTCTATCATGATAGCGCGGCTTGCCTTGTAAAAGATGGTGAAATAATTGCTGCTTCTCAAGAAGAAAGATTTACAAGGAAAAAACATGATCATAATTTTCCCGCCAATTCTATAAATTTTTGTTTAAAATACGGTGAAATTAATTCCTCCCAAATAGATTTAATTGCTTTTTATGATAAACCATTTCTAAAGTTTGAAAGATTGCTTGAAACTTATATTGCATATGCTCCCATCGGAATAAAATCATTCATTAAATCAATGCCTCTTTGGATTAAAGAAAAACTATGGATGAAAGACTATATTCAAAAAGAATTACAGTATGATGGAAAAATTATTTTTCCCGAGCATCATCTCTCCCATGCAGCTTCAGCTTTTTTTCCCTCCCCTTTTGGAGAAGCAGCTATTTTGACAATGGACGGTGTCGGTGAATGGACTACTACAAGCTTTGGTATAGGAATGGGTAATGAGATCAATTTACTATCTGAAATAAAATTTCCCCATTCCTTGGGGTTATTATATTCAGCATTCACTTATTATACCGGCTTCAAAGTTAATTCGGGTGAGTATAAAGTAATGGGACTTGCACCTTATGGTGAACCTAAATATAAAGATTTAATTTTGAAGGAATTAATTGAAGTTAAAGAAGACGGATCTTTCAAAATGAATATGAAGTATTTTGATTATTGTGCCGGTCTTACAATGACTAATAAACACTTTAATAAATTATTCGGCGGTCCTCCGAGAAAACCGGAAACAAAATTAACACAAAGAGATATGGATTTAGCTCGCTCTGTTCAAGATGTAACAGAGGAAATTGTTTTAAAAATGGCAAAACATGTTCACAAAGAAACCGGAATGAAAAACTTATGTTTAGCCGGAGGAGTTGCATTGAATTGTGTTGCTAACGGTCGTTTGCTGCGCGAAAGCCAGTTTGAAAACATCTGGATTCAGCCGGCTGCCGGCGATGCTGGTGGTTCGCTCGGCGCTGCTCTATTGGGTTGGTTTGGTTATTCCGAAAAACCAAGAGCAGCAAACGAGAAAAACGATATCCAAAAAGGCTCATTTTTAGGTCCTGAATTTTCAGACATGGAAATAGAAGACTTTCTTCTTAAAAATAATATTCCATTTCAAAGAAAATCCCCCAAAGAGATATCAGCTATCGCGGCGGATTTAATTGCAGAGGAGAAAGTTTTAGGATGGTTCCAGGGGAGAATGGAATTCGGTCCCCGCGCTTTGGGAGCAAGATCAATTATCGGAGATGCAAGATCTTCAAGTATGCAATCTGTAATGAATTTAAAAATTAAATTCAGGGAAAGTTTCCGGCCCTTTGCTCCAGCGGTCTTAATTGAAAATGTGAGTGATTATTTTGATATGGAAGGGGAAAGCCCCTATATGCTTTTGGTTGCACAAATTAAAAACGACAGACGTATAAAAATTAATGAAAATAATAATCTTTTCGGGATTGATAAATTAAATTTAATAAGGTCCGATATTCCCGCCGTAACTCATGTTGATTATAGTGCTAGAATTCAAACAGTACATAAGGAAACGAATCCGGCGTTTTATGATCTGCTTGATGCACTTAATAAAAAATACAGCTGCGCAGTCCTTATAAATACTTCCTTTAATGTTCGCGGTGAACCTATTGTATGTACTCCTGATGATGCATATAAGTGTTTTTTGCGGACAAATATTGATTATTTAATTATGGGGAATTATTTAATAGATAAAAAAGAACAACCGCAATATGACGAAAACATTGATTGGCAAAAAGATTTTACTTTGGATTAGACAAATATATGTTTGAAGAAATTAAAAAAATAAAGGAAACTAAGAAAGATCTTAAAAAGTTTGGTTACACGGTTGGTTCTGTCCTTTTAATTATTTCTATCCTGCTTAAATTTATAGGAAAAATATCTTTTGCTTATTTCGGCGGATTTGGGTTGTTGCTTATTGCGTTTGCTTTAATGTCTCCGGGTATACTAAAACCATTTAACAAACTCTGGATGACTATAGCGCTAATACTTAGCTGGATAATGACACGTGTAATTTTAATAATTTTATTTTATCTTGCACTATCGCCGGTAAGTCTCCTTGCAAAATTATTCAAAAAAGATTTTCTTAATACCGGAAATAAGAATGACGAAAGTTCATATTGGATTAAAAGAGATAATAAAAAATTATCAGCTTCGGAATATGAAAGACAATTTTAATAAGAGTTATTTGTATGGGAAAATTATCAATAATATCTGAGTTGTGGCAATTTCTAAAAGTCAGGAAAAAATGGTGGCTAGCGCCTATTCTAATTCTTTTACTCCTATTAGGTGCTTTAATTGTAATAACACAAGGTTCTGCTCTGGCTCCTTTCATTTACGCTATTTTCTAGTGAAAAGGTTAATATTTATATGTCGAAAAGAATAGTAATTAAAATCGAAAAGGAAAAGACAAGAGTTCCCGTACCTCAAAAACCTCCCAAAGTAGAAAAAAGCAAGAAAGTATACGACCGCAAAAAAGAATTGGATAAGATTAGAAAGAAACCTAAACAGAAATTTGATTAACAATGATTAAAGCTTCGGTTATTATTTCGATTTATAATAAAATTGACTTTCTGGAACTAGTTCTTGCTGGATTTGAAAAACAAAGCTTTAAGGATTTTGAAATAATACTGGCGGATGACGGTTCATCTCTGAACTCCTGTCACAAAATTGAAAAAATATCTAATAATATTTCATTGCATTTAACTCATATTTGGCAGGAAGATAGGGGTTTTAGAAAAAATAAAATTTTGAATAGAGCTATAATTTCTGCGCAATCCGAAATTTTAATTTTTGTCGACGGTGACTGCATACCTCACCCGGAATTTGTAAAAGAGCATATTGAAAACCTCAAAGTAAAAGGCTGTAATACAGGTCGCAGGGTCAATTTATCGGAGAAATTTTCATTATTACTCACACCGGAAAAAATTAAAAGGGGATTTATTGAAAGTAATTTTTTGCTGCTTATCAAAGACGGACTTTTAGGAAATTCCTTTGATGTAGAAAAAGGACTCTATTTTCATAATAAATTTATCCGTGATTTATTCAATAAGAAGAAAAGGGGGTTGTTGGGGTGCAACTTTTCTATTCATAAAAATGATTTATTGGAAATTAATGGATTTGATGAAAGATATGAAGCGCCATCTATCGGCGAAGATTCAGATATTCAATACAGATTGGAATTAAATGACATACGGATTAATTCGTTAAATAATATAGCAATTCAATATCATTTATTTCATAAACTTCAAGAAAGACCTCAAAAGAATCTTGATTTGTTTGCTTCTGTCAAATTGGCTAATACAATTTTTACTCCATTCGGTATTCGGCAGACTTCTAAAAACAATTGAATAAAATCACATTTCGACTTATAAATAATTAAATTTTATTTTTAATTTGCTTTGATTTTTAGAAAACCTTATATTTAAAGGTAGAAAAGCAGAATTTCCTAAAAAAATTAGGCATTAAATGTTAGACGATTTAGATATAAAAATATTAAACATTCTTCAAAAAAACGGAAGAACAAAAAGAAACGAAATAGCCGAAAAAATTGGACTTTCGATTCCTTCGGTAAGCGAACGGCTTCATAAATTAGAAGAAAGAGGAATAATAGAAGGTTATTATACAAAAGTTAATAAAAAAGCATTTGGTTATGATATAATGGCTTATATTCTTGTTACAATGGAATCTTCTAAACATTATAAGACCTTTATACCAAGGATTGAAAAAACACCGCAAATTATTGAATGCCACTCGGTTTTAGGTGAAGGCTCACACCTGTTAAAAGCAATCGTTAAAAAAACCGAAGCACTTGAAAATCTATTAAGTGAAATTCAATCTTGGCCGGGAGTAATGTCAACTAAAACGACTTTTGTCCTTTCTACGATAAAAGAAACTACCGAAATCGATATTTAATTAATTATTTTAACATAAATAAAGGTAATACTATGGCAAAATCAAGTTCATCGCTGGATAATATTTTCAGCTTCATAAAATCAAAAAATGTTAAGTTCGTAGACTTAAAGTTTATGGACTTTCCGGGTCAATGGCAGCATTTTACTGTACCTATAACACAGTTTAAAGAAGATTCATTTGAAGACGGTTTTGGCTTTGACGGCTCTTCAATCCGCGGCTGGAAAGCTATAAATGAAAGTGATATGTTAATTATTCCTGATCCCAAAACAATGTTTATGGATCCTTTTGTTATATCTCCCACAGTCAGCTTTATCTGCGATGTATATGAACCTGCTACTAAGGAAAAATATTCTCGCTGCCCGAGAAATATTTCTCATAAAGCTGAAGCTTATTTACTTTCGACCGGTTTAGCAGATACTGCCTATTTCGGACCTGAAGCAGAATTTTTCATTTTTGATGATGTCAGATTCGATTCAACCCAAAACAGCAGTTTTTATATAGTTGATTCTGTTGAAGGAAAATGGAATAGCGGAAGAGAAGAAAATCCTAACCTAGGGTATAAACCTAGATATAAAGAAGGATATTTTCCGGTTCCTCCTACTGATTCTTTGGTTGATTTAAGAAATGAAATGGTAATTAATTTAATGGATGCAGGAATTAATGTCGAAGCACAGCATCATGAAGTTGCCAGCGGCGGTCAGTGCGAAATTGACCTTCGATTTGAACCGCTTATTAAAGCAGCAGATCAGCTTTTGTTATTTAAATATATTGTAAAAAACACAGCTAAGAAAAACAATAAAACCGTTACCTATATGCCTAAACCTATTTTCGGCGATAACGGCAGCGGTATGCACGTTCATACAAGCTTATGGAAAAAAGGAAAACCTCTTTTTGCAGGCACCGGCTATGCTGGGTTAAGCGAAATGGCATTATACTTTATAGGCGGACTTTTAAAGCACGCTCCATCATTATTAGCGTTTACAAATCCGACTACAAATTCCTACAAGAGACTCGTTCCGGGATTTGAAGCTCCGGTTAACCTTGCATATTCACAACGTAATAGAAGCGCTTCCTGCAGAATTCCAATGTATTCAAATAGTCCTAAAGCTAAAAGAGTTGAATTCAGATGTCCCGATCCTGCAGCGAATCCATATTTAGCTTTTCCTGCAATCTTATTGGCTGGATTAGACGGTGTTATTAACCGTATTGATCCGGGTGAACCTCTTGATAAAGATATCTATGATTTAAGTCCTGAAGAATTGAAAGGTGTTCCGTCAACTCCGGGAAGTCTAGGCGAAGCATTAAAAGCATTGTCTGATGATCATGAATACTTATTGAAAGGTGATGTTTTTACAACTGATGTAATTGATACATGGATTCAATACAAAACCGATAAGGAAATCAAACCGATGGCTCTACAACCGCATCCGTATGAATTCTCCTTATATTATGATGTATAAAATTTAGATAAAGTCAGATTAAAGGGCGATATTTATTTCGCCCTTTTTTATTTTAAAATTCTTACAAATCCACCGTAACGGCTGCTTGGCTTAAAATTATATTTCTGGAAGAATGCTTTTAAATAGAAATGCGTTGTTATTGTTTTAATTCCTTCAGTATTTAATCTGATACAAAAATCTTCAATTAATTTTCCCGCTAAACCCCTTTTGCGGTATTGACGGGCAATTTCAATTCCTTCTATATGTGCAATTTTAGGAAATAATAATTGGTAGCAAAGCCCTCCTGCAATTATCTCTTCATCCTCACTGTCTACTATAATTAAATACCTGAGATCCCCGTCAATTTTTAAAGGATAATTATCTAATAAAAATAATTTATTAAGACTGCCGATTTCTGATGCTGTTACCGGCTTCCTAATTGTGTATGTTAAACCGAAAGAATCATCAATCTTTGTTTTAATGACTAAATTTGACTTATCTTCTTCAGTTACAGTACCTAATTCAATATTTGATTTAGAGGATAATTCCGGGAAAGAGATTTTATTAAATATTTCTTTATCGGTGTCCTCGGTTAATAATTCAAGCAGCTCTAATAATTCTGCTCTTTTAGTCGCCGGTTGATCCGGATATTTATACATCGAAAGAATAAGTTTATCAAAAAGAATTAGAATTTCCTTAGGAGAAGAGAGGAAGTAAGTTTCTCTGAAGAATATGTATCTGCACATTTCCTGCTTGCTTTTCATTTGGTATACTGTGTAAAGATTATTTGCAAATTCCGCTGAAGCCTTTTTTGAAAATTCTTGATCTTCGCTTGCCCAGTTTAAATAATCATAAATTGCACTTTTAACTGAGGCGTTTATGAATGGACGATTATTTATTTCTTCAATATATAAATTCAATCTAGTTGCTAATTCAGCAATTAACGGCGAAAGTTCTTTATTTTGAAAATCTTTACGCAAATAAATTAAAAATTCAGTTCCCTCCTGAATTCCTAGTCCTTCAAGACATGCATCAAATATCCATTCAATTTTTAAGTAACCGCTGTTCTGGGGATAATCTGAAATAGTTTGGAGATAAAAGTTATTAAATAAAGATTCAACAAAGCTTGATGGACTAGTATAATTTTTCCATCCGGACATTGAAAGAATTTTTGTGCCGTCCTTAAAATAAGGTTCGGGAACTACAACATTTGAAGGTGAAATAAATCCGGGAAGTACTTTATATTCACTATTCTTCAACACAGAAAAAAATGCAGTCATTCCCTTTCTGAATAAAATCTCCCATTCGCTTATAAAATAATTTTTATCCGGAGAATTTGTAAAAGAAGAAATCTGTCTAATTTTATCCCAGATAGTTAAATCATTAATAAAATCAAAAGAAATTACCCCCAGTGCGGATCTAAAATTTCCTAACTTTGGAAGAGGAGAAACTCCGGTGGATTTGTGGGCAATTTTGATCATTAAAAAGATAGTATCTAAAACCTTTTTTCTTGTAATATCCGGAGTAATTAATATAAGAAAATCATAATGGTTAAAATTCTTTTTGTTTATGCTTAACCTGTAAAGATATCTTTTAGCCGATGCACTCAATTTTGTAATATATATGCCGAAATCCTTCACATCAATAAGATTAAAGTTATCTTCATCAAAGATCAGCAAAAATGCTTCTTTGAGAAATGTAGTGGTAAAAAGAATTTCTTCCAGAATTCTAATTTCTTTAGTTGAAATAATATCCTGATAAACTATTTTATTCTTCCAATTATCTTGCGACATTTCAAATACGGATAATTTTAATCTGCTTTCAAATTTTAACGACACTTCCTT
>JAJXTM010000042.1 GCA_021783875.1 Bacteroidota bacterium | reverse complement strand
AAGTTTGGAATGTTTCTAGACGGTGAATGGTATCTAATTAAAGCAAAAGATTCAATAATTGCAAGCGGAAGCTTATCAAAGTCGATTGCAGAAAATTTAGATGTAAGTATACTACAAGACTTTTTACTAAATCCTGTTTTAGGAATTGACGATCCAAGAACAAATAAGAGAATAGATTTTGTCGGGGGAATAAGAGGAACAAAAGAATTAGAACAACTCGTAAACAACGGGAAAGCTGCGATAGCTTTTTCATTATTTCCGGTGTCAGTTAGTGATTTAATGAGGATTTCAGATGCAGGAGAAATTATGCCTCCAAAATCAACCTGGTTTGAGCCTAAATTAAGAGACGGGTTGTTGGTACATTTAATTTAGGAATTAATTTAGCTAATACGTATTAATTAATTTTAAAAAGGAATATTATTTATGCAAAAACGAATTTATAATTTCAGTGCAGGTCCGGCAATTCTTCCGGAAGATGTATTATTAGAAGCGCAGGAAAACTTATTTTCACTTCCAGGCGTAGGGATGTCAATTCTAGAGATCAGCCACCGTTCAAAAACATTCGATAAGATAATTGAGGAGGCAAAAGCAGACTTAAAAATTCTCCTTGATATTAATGATAATTATGAAATATTGTTTCTCCAAGGGGGAGCAAGTCTCCAATTTTCGATGGTTCCGTTGAATTTGATGCCTCCGAAAAATAAGGCGGATTATATTTTAACAGGCAGCTGGTCTAAAAAAGCCTTGAAAGAAGCAAAACGAGTAGGTGCAGTAAAAATTGCAGCTTCGACCGAAGAGAATAAATTTAATAGGATACCTAAGCAATCAGAATTGAATCTAGATCCGGATGCATCATACGTACATTTTACATCAAACAACACTATTTATGGAACAGAATGGAAATCAGAGCCGGAAACCGGTAACGTTCCACTTGTTTGCGACGCATCATCAGATATGCTTCATAAGAAAATAGATGTAAATAAATACGGGTTGATATATGCAGGAGCGCAAAAGAATATGGGACCTTCGGGAGTTACTTTAGTAATTATCAGAAAAGATTTGTTAGAGCGAAGTGCCGATTCGCTGCATACGATGTTAAATTATAAAATTCATGTTGAGAACAATTCAATGTATAATACTCCGTCTACCTTCGGAATATACATTATTGGTTTAGTAACAAAGTGGTTAAAGAAAAACGGTGGACTTGATGCAATGTATAAAACAAACAAAGAGAAGGCTGAAATTCTTTACAACTGCATAGACAACAGCAACGGTTTCTATAAAGGACATGCACAAAAAGACAGCCGCTCATTAATGAACGTTACCTTTAATCTTGCCACAGAAGAATTAGAAAAGAAGTTAATATCTGAAGCTACGGCAGCCGGATTTGACGGGTTGAAAGGACATCGTTCAGTTGGAGGTTTACGTGCATCGATTTACAATGCATTCCCTAAAAAAGGACTTGAAGATCTGGTTGTATTTATGAAAGAGTTTCAATCAAAGAACGGTTAAACCTTAATATAAAAGCCGGGCAAATACTGTTTTGCCCGGTTATTATGCGCAAGCAAAAAAGTAATATAGAGATAGAGAGTTCCTACTTTTTTAATTCTTTATTATATATCCTTCCTAGAGATTTGACTTATTAAGCAGGCAGTTTAATTCACAAATTATATTAACAGAAACCAGTAAATAAATTTAAAAGTAATGTGATAGATCATACTGTAATTGAAAAATTATCACTAATTTTGTTATCTATTTTAAAAAAGTAATTATATTATAACTTTATGAATGAATAATAATGGATATTAAAATTATACCAACATCCGAATATAAAAAATTATCACTAGAAGAGACTTTTAAACTCTTGAACACAGCAGAGACTGGATTAAATCAAAATGAAGTAGACAAGAGACTTGCTTATTTCGGTCATAATGCAATTGAAGAAAAAAAGAAAAATCCATTTTTACAGTTTATACGGAGATTTTGGGGACCAATGCCATGGTTATTGGAGCTTGCAATGGCTCTTTCAATTTTTCTTGGACATGAAATTGAAGCAATAATAATATTTGTCCTGCTCACTATTAATGCTGTTATAGGATTTATGCACTCATTGGGTTCACAAAAAGCGGTAGAGCTTTTAAAACAGAGGCTAGCAATAAGGGCTAAGGCATTCAGAGAAGGAGAATGGAAGCTAGTCGAATCAAGTGAAATTGTTCCGGGTGATATAATAGTCGTTAAACTCGGAGATATAATCCCGGCGGATGCAAAAATAATAAGCGGTGAACTTTCCATTGACGAATCAGCAATCACAGGAGAATCTCTTCCGGTAGACAGTAAGACCCTTGACGTCATTTACTCAGGATCAGTTGTAAAACAAAATGAAGCTCGATGTATCGTTATTAATACGGGTTCAAATACATATTTTGGCAGAACAGCAGAGCTTGTTAAAATTGCAAAGCCGAAATCTCATCAAGAAGAGATTATGATGAAAATAGTAAAATACATGATGTATTTAGGCATAGCCGCATCTATTATTGTTGCTATATATGCATTTTATATTCATGAAAATATTTTGCTGATACTGACATTTGCAGTAATATTCCTCATGGGGGCAGTTCCTGTGGCACTACCGGCAGTACTTACAATTGTTCAGGCTGCAACCGGAATGAAACTTGCTGACGAAGGAATTTTAGTAACAAGATTAGACTCTATTGAAGATGCAGCTTCCATCAGCATACTATGTTTAGATAAAACCGGAACGATTACCGAGAACAAGTTAACCGTTACTGACAGCATAGCATTCCCGGGGTTTACAAAGAACGATGTAACAGTTATTGCTAGTTTAGCTTCTCGTGCAGAAGGCATGGATTTAATTGATATAGCAATTATAGATTATGCTAAGAAAACGGGAGCCAATCACAGCACTGAAAGGCAAATCAGCTACACACCTTTTAATCCTTCAATAAGGCGAACAGAAGCAATAATTGAATCTAGCGGATTTCAATATAGGGCTATTAAAGGTGCTTCTCAAGTTATAATTCCAATGTGCAAGGGAATAAAAGAATCAGTACTTGATATGGCAAATAAATCCATAGAAGAGCTGTCTCAAAAAGGTTACAGAACAATCGCTGTTGCAAAATCTGAAAACGGTGATTTAGATAATTTAAAACTTGTTGGATTACTTCCGCTTGCAGACCCGCCGCGAAGTGATTCTAAATCAATGATAGAAGAAGCGAAGAAGCTTGGTGTAAAAGCAATAATGCTTACGGGAGATAACATTTCAATAGCCAAAGAAATTGCCCAACAAGTTGGTTTAGAAGGAAAAATAATCAGATTCAAGGATATTGAGGGATTAAACAGCGAAGATCAGATAAAAGTAGTAAATGAGATTAGTGGAATTGCGGAAATTTATCCAGAGGATAAATACAAAATTGTGAAGCTTCTTCAATCGGAAGGATTTTTGGTTGGTATGACAGGAGACGGAGTTAACGATGCACCTGCACTAAAGCAAGCAGAGATGGGTATTGCTGTCAGCAATGCAACCGATGTTGCTAAAGCATCTGCTAGTGTTGTCCTAACCGAACCCGGAGTCAGCGTAATTATTGAAGCTATAAAGAGAAGCCGTGAAACTTATCAGCGAATGCTTACTTGGGTCATCAATAAAGTAACAAAAGTAATTCAAGTAGTCGGTATACTTACAATCGGCTTTTTCATGACTCAACATATGGCTCTTTCCATGCTCGGAATGTCATTGTTAGTATTTGCAAATGATTTTGTTACAATGTCGCTGGCTACTGATAATGTAAAGCATACAATTGACCCAAACAAATGGAATGTAATGAATATTACCTTTGCTTCATTAATTATTGGTGCATTACTAGTTGGGCAGGGAATTATTGCAATAATAATCGGTCAGAAATATTTTCATATGAATTTAAAAGCTCTTCAGGCATTTATGATGCTAACGCTGGTATTCACTAGTCAGTTTAGGGTTCTCATTGTAAGAGAAAGAAATTATTTTTGGTCATCATTACCCGGGAAAGCTTTGATGGCATCTACCTCAATAAGCATTATTTTGTTTTTTCTATTGGGTATATACGGAATAATTATACAGCCGCTTTCATTTATCCAGGTTATGACTGCTTTAATATTCTCTGCTGTATTTACATTTGCAATTGATATTCCAAAATATTATTCTTTTAAGATGTTTGGATTATAATTTTAGATTCGCCGATTTAATAAAACAGAGGTAAAAATGAAATATTATATTTTGATATTATTTACATTATCATTTGTTTTTTCTGCATGTTCTAAAAAAGAAGAAATTAAACTTGAAGCTTTTAGCCCAGAAGCATTTGCATATAATATGGGAGACAGCTCAGAAGTAGATGCAACCACCCGTGTAAAAGGATTTGTACAGCAGGAGGAAAACGGATTATATAAAGCTGAAATATCTTACGAAGTTGATATTGTGACCCCCTCAAAGGACACCGTGAAGTCTCTTCTTAGCAGAGTTGTGGATAGATCGAAAAAAGAAAAGATGTCCGATACATCACTCGAAGCACAATTCGATCTAGGATCAAATTACAAAAATGGGAAGTATACCTTAATTTATAGAATTAAAGACATGAAATCAGGCAACGCAACAACTTCAATTACTAATTTTGACTTAGGGAATTAGTTAATAAAATATTCTTCGGGAATTAATTTTCGTCCCATATAGCCGGCTTCAATATCGTGATAAAATTTAACTCCCGATTCATCACTTCGCCAACAAAGGAATACCTCTTTGCCGTTAATTATTGAGGGAAAATCTACCAGACCGTAAATAAAATTATATTCCTTATAATAACAACCTATTTCTTCCAATTCTTTTATATAACCTTTTATTTTTTCAATCAAACTAATTACTTTTGGATCATCTTCATATTTTACAGTAATTGTTTCCGCAATTTCTTTTACTTCGTTTGATGTATCGATTATATCTTTAACAATTTGTTTAACTAAGGGCAAAGTCCTTTCTGCTTCAGAGGGTGTAAAATATTTGGCTACAATAGTTGTCATTAGATATACTTTCTAAAATCAAAATAAACATACAATAAAATAAGAATAAATTGTACCTATAAAAATGTCTATATTTTTAGAGCCCTTTCATATCAAAGGGCTTCAAATGTCATAAGGGATGCAATAATAATAGTTAACTTTACTTAAATTAGCATATCAAAAATAAAATAATCGGAAAAATGAATGGCAAATCAGTTTTTTATTGAAAGAAGGATTCACAACGGAATGACTTATAAAGAGTACACCGAAAGTATTTTAAATGAAATTAAGAATACAATTCCAGACAGTTTAAATAATGAGCAAAAAGAGATTTACGATTATAAGAAGTTAAATCTTCAAAGAAGCGGAAGAATTGAAAAGACATATACGGTATCTGAAGAATTGAAAAAATTTATTAAGAACATCAAAGATAAACAGATTTGGATGGTGCTTACTGAGGGTTGGTGCGGTGATTCTGCACAAAATCTACCTTACATAGTTAAATATGCAGAATTGAATTCAAACATTGATTTAAGGATATTATTACGCGACTCGAATCCTGATATTATGGATTTATATTTAACTAACGGGACAAAGAGTATTCCAAAGATTGTAGCATTTGACAAAAGCGGAAATGAATTATTTCAATGGGGTCCGCGACCAGATGAAGCAAAGAAATTGATTAATAAATTAAAAAAAGAAGGTATAGTAAAGCCTGAGCTTTATGAAAAACTTCATCTTTGGTATGGAAGAGATCGTGGGAAAGAAATTGAAGCTGAGTTTCTGAAAATATTTAATAATTTATTAAAAAGAGACTTATGAAAATCGAAACTCTATCAGTTCATGCAGGAAGAAAGACAGATTCTGCGACCGGAGCTTTAACATCGCCAATTTATTTATCTACTACATTTGAGCGCGATCTAAATGGGGGATACAAAAAAGGTTATATTTATTCAAGAAGCGGCAATCCCAACCGAGAATCCCTTGAGAAATGCTTAGCAAAACTAGAAGGAGGCAAATCAGCTGCTGTTTTTTCATCAGGTTCTGCTGCAGCAATGAGTATTTTCCAGTCTTTATCTCCCGGTGATCATATTATTGTTTCCGACGACCTTTATCATGGAACGAGAAATTTAATTCGGCATTTTGAAAAATGGAATATTAGGTCATCCTTTATTGATATGACAAACATTAGTAATATTGAAAGAGAATTGTGCAAAAACACAAAATTAGTTTGGATTGAAACTCCGACCAATCCGCTTTTAAAAATAATAGACATAATTAAAATTTCAGCTTTATTTAAGAAAAATAATATTAAAGTAGTATGTGACAACACATGGGCAACACCAATTCTTCAATCGCCTTTTGAACTTGGCGCTGATTTGGTAGTACATTCAACAACTAAATATATAGGCGGTCACAGCGATATACTTGGCGGCGCAGTAATAACAAAAAGGGCAGATAAATTCTTCCAAAAAGTAATGGAAATACAAAAAGCCGGCGGTGCAGTTCCATCGCCATTTGAATGTTGGCTTGTTTTAAGAGGAATACAAACGCTGCCTATTCGTATTAGGGCACAATCGGAAGCTGCATTAAAAATTGCTAAATTTTTGTATTCTCATAAAAATGTTCAGCAAGTTTATTATCCCGGATTACCTTCTCATCCCGGACATAAAATTGCATCTGCACAAATGAAATTATTCGGAGGGATGATTTCTTTTCAGATAAAAGGGAAAATGAAAGAGGCGATGCGTGTGGCATCCAAGGTAAAAATCTTTAAACGTGCAACAAGCCTTGGTGGACCAGAAAGTCTTATAGAGCACCGTGCTTCTGTTGAAGGGCCGGGTACAAAAACGCCTAATAACCTCCTGCGCCTATCTATTGGTCTAGAGCATCCTGACGATTTAATTGAAGACTTATCGATGGCATTAAAATGACAGATAAAAAACATTGGTATGACGGAATATTTTACGACAAGATTATTGCTCCGAACCAAGACAAAATGTTTTCAATTATAAAAAATTTTATACAAGAAGGCAGCAGTGTAATTGATGTCGGATGTGGAACAGGAAGACTTTGTTTTCAATTGTCAGAAAAATGTACCAGAGTAACGGGAGTCGATTTATCTTCAAAGAATATATTTGTAGCGAACAAAATTTTAAATGAGAAAAAGATTTCAAACGTAGATTTTATACACACAGATGCTTCTGATATAACCAGGCAAATAAGCAGAAAGTATGATTATTCTGTTATTACATATGCTTTTCATGAAATGCCGCCTGGAGTAAGGACAGATGTAATTAAGGAATTAAAAGCTATATCGGATAAAATAATAATCGGTGAATATGCAGTTCAGAAAAAATCTAAATTTTGGAATATAGTTAACGAGGCAGTTGAATTCTCCGCCGGCAAAGATCATTATAAAAATTATAAGTTATTTCTTCAAAACGGCGGAGTATATAGTCTTGTTCAGCAGAACGGATTAAGAATAATCTCTGAAGTAATAAACGAACCAATTACTTCACATATCGTTTTAACTTCTATATAGACTACTTTTTCTTTTCTTCAACAATTTTATAAGTATGTAATATTTCCACTGACTTTTGAAGCATAGCAGTAACGCTGCAGTATTTAGTCAATGAAAGATCTATTGCACGTTCAATATCTTTAACATTCAAATTTTTTCCATAGAAAACATATTCGAGATCAATCTTTGTAAATATTTGCGGATGCTCATCGGAGACATCAGCTTTTATATTAATCTCAAAATCATCGAGAGGGGTTCTTTTCTTTTCCAAAATAGAGATTACATCACTACCCGTGCATCCTGCTAAGGCAAGTAGGATGAGTTCTTTTGGTCTAATACCGGCGTTACTTCCGCCGAAATTCTCTGGACCGTCCATCGTTACCCAATGATTAGAATCTGTTTTACCAGCAAAGGTAATTCCTTTTATCTGTTTTATATAAGCTGTTTTAGTTGACATTTTATTTTCCTTAAAGTTTAATAAAGTTTAATGAGCGCAACCAGTTTCTTCTTTTTGAAGAAGCGTTCCTTGGAGAAATTTCTCTACTGCTGAGTCGGCTAATTCTTCATCGGTTAAAACAGGAATTATATTATTAAGTTTTAAATCCTCAATAACGCGCCAGCCGCCACTTTGGAAAATGATATGGCTGCAATCTTTTAGACCTTCAATTAACTCTGCGTGACTGTGAATTCCCTCTCCGTGTGAATGCCCTTGATGTATTTCCTCATGTAGATTATCTTTCTGCACATGATGAGTAAAAGTATTAATCCTCGTCACCTTATTTATAATTTGCGAGTTTTCAATTTCATAAATTAAGAATGATTTGGTGCGACCAAGATGTCCGCTAACTTTTATTTGATTATTTGAAGCAACTGCAATTTTCATTTTCTTCCTTTCAATTTGTATAATCCAAAATTAATGTTTTGTAAGATTAGATGCAGAAAATTGACAAAGGGTTTTTTCCAGAGTTGTTTAAAAATAGAATAATTAAGTAGAATGTATTTCTAAGGGGAAAGAATCAAAGAAGTATGAGTTTGGCAATAAAGTATCAATCATAACGAAACAAACCACTGGAGTAACATTAGGAGCAAAAGAACAAGCAGAAAAGTTATTGGGGGAAAGCAGTATAAAAACAGTCACGGTAGATTGAGGTTAAAGTGGGACGAGAAAATGGGACTAAATGAAATAATGATCGATCAGCTTTTAACCCTTCCAAAACAATGGATAGTTTTTCTTCAGCGGTTTTATTTAACGTATTTGGCATTCTAGCCCTTTAAAGTTAAAGTGTTAGAAAATTAGTAAAAATACAGCAGATTTTTTCACCCGATTCTGATATCGTTTTTAGTTAATAATTGTTATTATTATAACGAAAAATATCAAATTTAATTTAGGTAAATCATGAAATCAAATTTAATGGTTACTATTATGCTATCACTCTTTTTATCTGCCTTAATAATTCCCCAAACCAATCTTAAATATCCCAAAACCAAGAAAGATAATGTCAAGGATAATTACTTCGGCACAATTGTTCCAGACCCATACCGCTGGCTTGAAGATGACACAGCGTCTGCCGTAAAAGAATGGGTGAAGGAAGAAAACAAAGTAACATTTAATTATCTCGATAAGATTCCTTATAGGGGAAAAATTAAAGCAAGACTTGAAAAACTATGGAACTATCCTAAATATTCTGCTCCGTTTAAAGCCGGAGATAATTATTTCTTTTTTAAAAACGACGGACTTCAAAACCAGGCGGTGCTATATGTACAATCCGGTTTAAACGGGAAACCGGAAATATTTTTAGATCCCAATAAGCTTTCAAAAGACGGAACTGTCTCTCTTTCGACTTATGCGCCCTCTACCGACGGTAAATATTTTGCATACGGAACGGCATCCGGTGGTTCTGATTGGAATGAATTCCGCATTATGGATGTTGCTACGAAAAAAACTTTAAACGATGAGCTTAAGTGGATTAAATTTTCTGGTATCGCATGGTATAAAGATGGTTTTTTTTATAGCCGCTATCCTACACCGGCAAAAGGAGAAGAACTGACTTCTAAAAATGAATACCATAAAGTCTATTATCACAAACTCGGTACTGAACAGTCGAATGATAGTTTGATTTATGAAAACCTTTCAGAACCAAAATTGACAGTGGGCGCTCAAACAACCGAGGACGAAAAATTTTTAATTCTCTACCTCTCTACCGGAACAAGCAACAATGCACTTTATGTTCAAAATCTCGAAAAGCCCGGTTCGCCGATGTTAAAAGTTATTGATAATTATGAACATAATTATAGCGTTGTTGATAATATTGGTGATAAGCTTTTAGTGCTTACCGATAAAAATGCACCCAAATATCAATTAGTGCTTATTGATCCAGAAAATCCCGCTGAAAATAACTGGCAGACAATAATACCCGAAAAAAATGATGTGCTTCAGTCAGTTTCCGTAATCGGCGGAAAGATAATTGCTATTTATATGAAAGACGCAAGCAATAGAATGTTCATGTACGATCTTTCCGGAAAAAATGAAGAAGAAATAAAATTACCTGTATTGGGAACGATTGAAGGTTTAAGCGGAAAGAGAAATGATAATACAGCTTTTTATGATTTTACATCGTTTACATTTCCTCCCACAATTTATGAGCTAAATGTTAAAGAAAATTCTTCCACAGTATTTCGTAAACCTGAAATAAATTTTAACTTTGATAACTATATTACTAAACAAGTGTTTTATAAAAGCAAAGACGGAACAAAAGTTCCCATGTTTATTGTTTATAAAAAAGGATTGAAAAGAAACGGAAATAATCCCGCTTTTCTTTATGCTTACGGCGGTTTCGACATTAGTATAAATCCTGCATTCAGTATTACAAGACTAATTTTTCTGGAAAACGGCGGTGTGCTTGCTATTCCTAACATCCGCGGCGGCGGGGAATACGGCGAAGCCTGGCATAAAGCCGGAATGCTCGGTAATAAACAAAATGTTTTCGATGATTTCATTGCCGCAGCAGAATATCTGATTAAAGAAAAATATACATCGTCTAAGAAGCTTGCAATAAACGGAGCATCAAACGGAGGTATGTTGATTGGCGCAGTAACAGATCAAAGACCAGATTTATTCAGAGTCGCTATTCCTCAAGTCGGAGTTCAGGATATGCTGCGATTTCAGAAATTTACTATCGGATGGGCTTGGGTTAACGAATATGGATCAAGCGATGATTCCTCTCAGTTCCAATATTTGTATAAATACTCGCCGCTTCAAAATATTAAAGCGGGCGTAAATTATCCTTCTATTATGGCAACTACCGCTGATCATGATGATCGCGTCGTTCCTGCACATTCCTTTAAGTATATTGCGACACTTCAGGACAAATATAAAGGCAGTAATCCTGTTTTAATTAGAATTGAAACTCGAGCCGGTCACGGAGCAGGTAAGCCAACTTCTAAAATTATTGACGAATGGACGGATATATGGTCATTTATATTTTATAATTTGGGAGTAAAACCTATTTACTGATATTATTAATCATCTTTCACTGAACAAAAAACCCGGCTAATAAAAAACCGGGTTTTAATTTAATAAATAATTTTATGGATTATTTTTCGTTCATAAAAGGATAACGCCAATCTTTGGGCGGAACATATGTCTCTTTAATTGAACGTGCAGTCATCCATCTCATAATGTTCATGGCGCTTCCTGCTTTATCATTTGTCCCCGATGATCGCCCGCCTCCGAATGGCTGCTGCCCTACAACCGCTGCCGTTGGCTTATCATTAATGTAAAAATTTCCGGCTGCATTTCTAAGTTTATTAGACATTTTTACTAAAATATTCCTGTCTTGTGACCATATCGCTCCGGTTAATGCGTATGGAGAAGTTTTATCGCAAAGCTCCAATGTTTCGTCGAATTTATCATCGTCATAAACATAAATAGTAAAGACAGGTCCGAATATTTCTTCTTCCATTGTTTTAAAATGAGGATCGGTTGTTACGATCGTGGTCGGCTCAATGAAAAATCCCTTTGAATCATCACACTTTCCCCCAGTAATAATTTCTGCATCTTTGGATTCTTTAGCATAATCGATATATTCTTTTATACTTTTAAATGCTCCTTTATCTATTACGGCTGACATAAAATTAGTAAAGTCTTCGGGGTTACCTATTTTAATTTTAGA
The DNA here is from genome assembly GCA_021783875.1 of Bacteroidota bacterium. Classification (GTDB taxonomy): domain Bacteria; phylum Bacteroidota; class Ignavibacteria; order Ignavibacteriales; family Ignavibacteriaceae; genus FEN-1297. Next base: position 2,007 of record JAJXTM010000042.1, on the reverse strand, counting down.
AACTTCTGCAACGTATTTCTCTCTGAACTCACTCCATCTGGATTTAGGAATATACATTCTTGAAGCCGCAGAACATTTTTGTCCTTGATATTCAAAAGCTCCTCTTATTGCCCCGACAACAAGAGCATCTACGTCTGCAGTATTATGAGCAAATATAAAATCCTTTCCACCGGTTTCACCGACTATACGAGGATAATATTTTGCTTTATTAATATTTTCTCCGATAGTTCTCCACATTCCCTGAAATACGGCTGTTGATCCCGTGAAATGAATTCCTGCTAAATCAGGACTTGCTAAAACAGGGTCACCTACTTCACCGCCGGAACCGGGAACAAAATTTATTACTCCTGCAGGCAAACCGGCTTCTTCCCAGAGTTTCATTAGAAAATATGCAACATATACAGCGCTTGAAGCTGGTTTCCAAAGAGAAACGTTTCCAACGATTACAGGTGCTGTCGGAAGATTACCTGCGATTGATGTAAAATTGAAAGGAGTTACCGCAAAAACAAATCCTTCTAGCGGTCGGTACTCTTCCCTATTCCACATACCTTTCGGAGAATATGGCTGCTCACCCATTAATTGTGTCATATAGTAAGTGTTAAATCGCCAGAAATCTATTAATTCACATGCGGAATCTATTTCAGCCTGATAAATAGTTTTTGATTGACCAAGCATCGTTGCCGCATTTAAAGTTGAACGCCAAGTAGTAGATAGAAGTTCAGCTGCTTTCTGAAAAACTGAAGCACGATGCTCCCAAGGCATTTCAGCCCATAATTTTCTTGCTTCAAGCGCTGCAGAAATTGCCGTTTGAACTTCTTTTGCACCTGCTTTATGATAAATTCCTAATAACTTGGAATGATCATGCGGTGTGCGGATTTCACTTGTCTTTCCGGTTTTAATTTCTTTCCCGCCTATTATTAGCGGTATCTCAATTTGTTTCGATTGTAATTCTGTAAGTTTCTTTTTTAACTCGGCTTTTTCCGGTGTTCCCGGAGCATAAGTCAGAACCGGTTCATTAATCGGTACTGGGAGTTTAAAATATGCATTTGACATAAAAATTTTCCTTCAATTTTTGTTTTTGACATTTGTGTGCCAATCTAATAATAATTCATTACTCAAATTTATCATTGACAGTGTGGAAATGCAAAGTGAGTATTTATTTGCGGAATTGGATAATAATATTCTTTTAATTAATTTTTTATTGAAAAGATTTTAAAGTAGCTTTATAAAAAGAAAATTTATGGAGTAAATATGGAATACGCACATCTTGGAAGAACCGGATTAAAAGTAAGCAAAATTTGCCTCGGAACAATGAACTTTGGCACATTTGCCGATGACAAAGATAGTTTTAAAATAATGGACCGGGCTTTGGAACTTGGTATCAATTTTTTTGATACGGCTAATGTTTATGGAAATGAAAAAGGTCCGGGCTATACCGAAAGCTTAATCGGACGATGGCTTGAACAGGGAGGAAGAAGAGAAAAAATTGTACTTGCAACCAAAGTGCATAACAAAATGGGCGAAGGTATTAACGATTCTAAATTATCAGCATATAATATTCGCAGAGCATGTGAAGCAAGTTTAAAAAGGTTAAAAACAGACCATATTGATTTGTATCAGATGCACCATATTGACCGCGAAACCCCATGGGATGAAATCTGGCAGGCAATGGATCAGCTTATAAGAGAAGGTAAAATAACCTATATCGGAAGCAGCAACTTTGCTGCCTGGAATATCGTTGAAGCAAGCTATACTGCAAGAAAAAGACATTTACTAGGCTTAGTTTCGGAACAAAGTATTTATAGTTTACGAAACCGCCATATTGAACTTGAAGTAATTCCGGCTTGTAAAGCTATGGGAATTGGATTAATTCCCTGGAGCCCAATCGGCGGTGGTATACTAGGCGGTGTGCTGGGAAAAATTAATGATAAGCAAAGGCGCGGTCGCGAAGCTCTTCAGAATTCTGTTGAAAAACTTCGCCCTCAAATTGTAGCTTATGAAAATCTA
>JAJXTM010000333.1 GCA_021783875.1 Bacteroidota bacterium | reverse complement strand
GATTTATGTGGTTCGGCACTGAAGATGGGCTTGATCGATATGATGGATACAATTTTACAGTTTTTAAAAATGATCCCCGAGAACAGAACTCGATTCCCGATAATTTTATTTGGACAATTTATGAAGATAATAGCGGAACTATTTGGGTTGGCACAAATAACGGAGGACTTTGTAAATTTAATAGTGCTAAACAGAATTTTACAATATTTAAGAATAATCCAAATGATCCATTCAGTTTAAGTGATAATAACGTTAGAGCAATTTATCAGGATAGCAAAGGTATTATTTGGATAGGAACAAATAGTGAGGGACTTTGCAAATTCAATCCTAAAAAACAGAATTTTACAATATTTAAGAATAATCCTAAAAATCCATTTAGCATAGGCAATAATTATATCCGAACAATCATTCAAGATTTAAAAGGTTATCTTTGGATTGGTACTGAAGGGGGAGGACTATTTAAGTTTGATAAAAATACAGGGAAATTTTATCGTTATAGTCATAATGACAACGATCCGCATAGTATAAGCAACGATGATATAATTTCATTATGCCTTGATAATAAAGGTGTTCTTTTAATAGGTACTCTGACAGGACTAAATAAATATAATTCAGTAAAAAACAATTTTACTAATATAGATGAGAATAAATCCATAATGAGTAATCATAGCAATAGTATGATAAACTCTATTTTAGAAGACAGGTCAGGCAAGATTTGGGTAGGAACAGGTGGAGGTCTTTTCCAATTGGATTATAATAGTGAGAAACTCATTGATATTGACCAACCCTCTCTTAATTTTAATAACAATAATATTTTGTCTCTTCTCGAAGATAGAACCGGATTAATCTGGATAGGAACAGCCGAAAGAGGGATCGCCAAATATGATATTGAGAGAATGAGGTTCACTCAGTTTAAACATGATCCTTCAGATCCGAATAGCTTAAGTTATAACACAATACGCTCGTTTTATCAAGAAAAATCAGGTGTTTTTTGGATTGGGACATTAGGAGGAGGGTTAAATAAATATAATGAAACTACAAAAAAATTTACTCATTATTTTCATTATTCTGGGAATAAATTTAGTTTAAGCGACAATTCAGTCTCTTCAATTTTTAAAGATAAACGTGGCATATTATGGGTTGGCACCTGGCGCGGCGGGTTGAATAAAATGATAAGTGATAAAGGTTCATCAGGTACTAAATTTATTCATTTTGTTCATAAGAATAATGATCCGAATAGCTTAAGCAGTAATATAATTCAGTCAATTTTTGAAGATAAATCCGGAAAACTATGGATTGGAACTGAAGTCGGTCTAAATTTATATGATAAAAAATATAATAGATTTGTGACCTTTTTAAATGACCCAAACAGATCAAATAGTCTTAGTAATAATCAAGTGCAATCCTGTATTTCTCAGGATAGAAATGGAAACATATGGGTTGGTACATGGGGCGGGTTGAACAAGATTTCTGAACCGAAAGACCCAAATGATTATTCAACCTCAGATTATAAATTTACCGTATATCAAAATCTTTATAATGATTCTTATAGTTTAAGTGATAACCGCATTATTTCAATTTATGAAGATAAATTGGGAAACTTATGGATAGGAACATATGGAGGAGGACTAAATAAGCTTTCCGCAGACCAGCAAAATTTGCCTCCGGGAGAAGCTAAATTTATTCGTTATTCTACAAAAGACGGTTTGCCAAGTAATATTATTTATGGAATTTTGGAAGATGACAACGGAAATCTTTGGCTTAGTACTGATAATGGACTTTCAAAGTTTAATCTTGCTAAACAAATTTTTCGAAATTATAATGAAAGCGATGGACTGCAGAGTAATCAATTCTTTTGGGGTGCAGCTTTAAAAAGTATAAATGGCGAACTTTTCTTCGGGGGAATAAATGGCTTTAATGCTTTTTATCCTTCTAAATTAAAAGATAATCCTTATGTCCCTCCTGTAGTAATTACAGATTTTAATATTTTTAATAATCCTGTTCCAATTGGTTTAAAGAACTCACCTCTTAAAGAATATATCGGTAAGACCGATGAAATTAAATTATCCTACTATCAAAATGTTTTTTCTTTTGAATTTGCAGCTCTTGATTATACAGCCCCGAATAAAAACCAATATGCTTATATGATGGAGGGATTCGATAAAGGATGGGTTAAATCAGGAAACCGTCACTTTGTCACTTACACTAACCTTGATCCCGGCAATTATACATTTTATGTAAGAGGTTCAAATAATGACGGTGTTTGGAATACGGAAGGAGCTTCAATTAAAATTATTATTCTTCCTCCTTTTTGGAGAACCTGGTGGTTTATATTTTGTTCTTTCATTGCGGGAGGTTTCTTAATTGTTTTTTTAATATCCTATCGTATCCGTCATCTTTTAAATATTGAAAGGTTTAGAACTAAACTAGCGGCTGATTTGCATGATAATATTGGTTCTAGTTTAACAGAGATTTCTATAATCAGCGAAGTTATATCAAAAAAATTAGAGTCATTTGATGCAGCGGCAGAATCAATAAACTATTTAAAAATTATTAGTGATAAATCGAGAAGTCTAATTGATAATATGAGCGATATTGTTTGGCTAGTAAATCCTAAAAGAGATTCGCTTTACGATCTAATTTTACGGCTCCGGGATACTTATGCTGAATTATCTTCCTATAAAAGTATATCTTTTAAATCAGAAAATCTTAAATCTCTTGAACGGGTTTCGCTCTCTATGGAACATAGGCAGCACCTTTATCTACTTTTTAAGGAAGGTATAAACAACTGTATAAGACATAGCGGATGTACAGAAATTTCTTTAAATGCATTTACCCGCGGCAAAAGACTTGAAATGATACTGAAAGATAACGGCAACGGATTTAATGTGAATGAACTATCAGAAGGAAACGGTCTTTCTAATATTCAAAATAGAGCCAAACAGATCGGCGGTATTCTAAATATAACATCGAAATTAGGAGAAGGTACGATATTGCATTTTATAGGTAACATTTCTTAAAATAATAATGTAAATTATATTCGGTTTATAATTAAAAAAGAAGCTTATGCGGAATAATAAGATTAAAGTCAT
>JAJXTM010000332.1 GCA_021783875.1 Bacteroidota bacterium | reverse complement strand
TATTGAAGGGCAATCTTCAGATAAGGATTGGGGTAAGGTAATTGAAATTATGGAACACAAAGAGATCCTATCTCTTTCTGAAAGCGAACCTTATTTAGTTAAGTTTAATAATAGAACTTATGCCTTTTCAAGAAAAGAGTTAATAGAAAATAACGAATTCAATTCCGGAGTATACGCGTTTAAGTATAAAAAACTAATTGAGCTTATAAATTTAATAACAAGCAATAATGTTCAAAATGAAATTTATATAACAGATCTAATTTCATTGTTTAATCAAAAAGGATATTCGGTCCAGGCAGTTAGCCCTCGTGAACAATATGTAGTTATGGGTTTCAATAACAAATCTGTTCTCAAAGAAATGGAAGCTGTTGCACGTCATAAAATCTATGAAAAGCTAAAGGATATCATTGAAATTAATGACCCAGAGGATTTTTTTATAGAAGAAAATGTCGTTGATGATATTATTAAAATGGATGATAAGAATATTCCGCTGGACATCTCGATTGGCAAAGGTGTGTATATTGGTAAGGGGACCAAATTAAATTATAATCTGGATATTCAAAAAAATGTTTTTATTGACGGTAATGTTCATTTCGGGAAAAATGTTGTGATAAGACAAAATGTTCACTTATCATGTTTTCCCGAACAAACATTTAAAATCGGAGATAATGTGGAAATTTATTCGGGTAATATTATAAAGGGAAACATTATTATCGGCGATGGATCCCATATCGAATCCAGTGTTAATATGACTGGCAGTGATGAATTTCCGCTTAAGATAGGGAAAAATGTTTTAATTAAAGGGACTAGCTATATCTTTGGTTCTATAATTGAAGACGAAGTCCATATCGAGCATAGCGTCATTATAAAGAAAAACGTTACCCGTTTAATTAAAAGAGATGGAACTATTCAACCTATAAAATTTTATCTCCCGATGCCCGAAGGAATAGATGCAATAGAAGACCTATAATGAAGAACTATTTGAAATACAAAAGGCTCTTCAATGAAGAGCCTTTTTAATAATAACTAATAGCAGAATTTATTTTTCTTTTACTTTAATTGTTTTTAAACTGTTAACATGCTTTGTCAATGCTGATTTTTTCCTGGATGCGGTATTAGAATGTATCAAACCTTTTGTAGCACTTCTATCAAGAATTGCCACCGCTTCTTTATATAATTTTTCAGCTATTTCTTTATCTTCTGAAGATAGTGCTTTCTTTACTATCGTTTTTGCCTTTGATTCGGCAATCTGATTGACTTTTCTTCTTCTAGCGCTAGTACGAATTCTTTTTTTAGCTGATTTATGACTCGCCATATAACAATAACCTTTAACTTAGATATAAAAAATTGCATGCAAATATAGGGAAACCGCAGTTTGATGTCAAATTTTACTTATTTAAATTTAATGCTTAAATTCATCCCGATTCACATTGTTTTTAAAATTTATGCTTAAAGTCAACGAAATATATTATTCGATTCAGGGGGAAAGCACAAAAGCAGGTCTTCCTTGCATTTTTATAAGATTAACTTATTGTAATTTAAGGTGTAAATATTGTGATACGGAATATGCATTTTTTGAAGGGAAGGATTTAACCATAAATGAAATACTAGATGAAGTCAAGAAGTTTGAATGTAATCTAATAGAAATAACAGGCGGTGAACCTCTAGTTCAATTAGAATCAATTGATTTAATGAAAACATTGTGTAATAATGGATATGATGTTTTACTTGAAACAGGAGGAAGCTTACCTATTAAGTATATAGACCCAAGAGTCAAAATAATTATGGACCTGAAATGCCCGTCCAGCGGAATGTTAAAGAAAAATAATTACGAAAATATCAATTACATTAAAACCGAAGACGAAATAAAATTTGTCATAGGCTCACGGGAAGATTATGAATGGTCAAGGGAAATTATAAATAATTATAGATTAAATAATAAATGCAGTGTTCTTTTTTCTGTTGTATTCGGAGAGCTCGAGCCTGTAAAGCTGGTTGAATGGATTTTAGCCGATAAACTTAATGTGCGGTTTCAGCTCCAGATGCATAAAATTATTTGGGAACCGACTGCAAAAGGAGTATGATGAAAATAGCAAAAGAATTTAATTGGGAGATGGGCCATCGCTTACCCGAACATTTCGGTAAATGTAAAAATATTCACGGGCATTCATATAAAATGCTCGTGGAAATCGAAGGGGATGTTATGGAAAATGGAATGGTTATGGATTATTATCATCTTAAAGATGCTGTTGAACCATTGGTCGAAAAATTAGATCATGCATTTCTTGTCTTTAATGAAGATGATCTTGTTATTGACTTCTTAATTAAAATGAATTCAAAAAAAATGATAGTTAACTTTCAATCTACTGTAGAAAATATTACCAGATTTTTCCTTAATGAAATTAAAAATGCAAAATTACCTCAAAATATTCGTAAAGTAAAAGTTCGAGTATGTGAAACACCGGATGATTATGCAGAAGAAGAAATCTCTTTAGCAGTAATCAATGAGTAAATATAAAATATATTTGGAATATGATGGAACTCGCTACAGCGGTTGGCAAAAACAGCAGAATGCCAAAACAATACAAGGTACAATCATTAAAGCCATTTCAGAAATTTTCGGCAACAACACTTATGATTTTCAGGGATCAGGGCGAACTGATAGCGGAGTTCATGCACTCTGTCAGGTGGCTCACCTTGAAATTAAAAGTATGCTTGCTCCTGAAATTCTTAAGTTTAAGCTAAATGACTTATTGCCTCATGATATAAATATATTGGAAATAGAAAAAGCTAATTCTACTTTTCATGCCCGTCACGATGCAACTTCAAGAAGCTACATTTATCAAATTTCACGCAGGAGAACTGCTTTCGGGAAAAATTATGTCTGGTGGATTAAAGACAAACTAGATTTTAAGGCAATGACGGAAGCTTCAAAATTATTCATAGGTATGCATGATTTTTCCTCTTTTGCAGAGGAAGACAAAGAAGATAAATCAAAAAAGGTTTTAATAGATAGCATAAAACTTAAAGAATCAGGCGATTTAATCCTTATCCGGATTCAAGGATCTCATTTCATTTGGAAAATGGTAAGAAGAAT
>JAJXTM010000331.1 GCA_021783875.1 Bacteroidota bacterium | reverse complement strand
CCTGAAATCCGAAATTACCGAATTTAGCAAATGCAATAAAGTTAATATTAGCTGAATTAAGTATTAACTCAATTCCCATTAAAACCATTACGGCATTTTTTCTACTTACAATTCCTAAAATCCCAAGGGAAAATAGTATCGTACTGACAACTAAAAAATGATTTAATCCAACATGTATCATTTATTCATCTTTTTATTTACGAGCCATTGATGCGGCACCTATTAAAGCAATTAAAAGTAAAATACCAAGTAATTCAAACACTAAAGCATACTGATGAATAAGAAGAAACCCTAAATTCTGTGTAGAGGCAGCTTGAATGTCCGAATTAACATTTTTCCAATTTGTATTCCACATTGATGCCAAAAGAATACCGGCAAATAATGCAACTCCGAGAGTAGCAGGGACAGTATGAATTGTCCCGCTTTTTATGTCAACATTTGTGATCTTATTTGTAAGCATTACTCCGAAAAGCAATAAAATCAATATTCCGCCGACATAAACTATTAGCTGCACCATAGCAATAAAATCGGCGCCTAATAAAACATAAATGCCTGCTATGCCGAAAAATGTGAAAAGTAAATAATACGCCGAATAGACAATATTTCTTGTTGTCACAACAAAAAAAGCCGAAAGGATTGTAATTGCAGCGAATAGATAAAATATTAAATCGTAAACGTTCATGGCTTAGTTGTTTCTTGATTTTCAATTGGTTTAGTTGCCGGAGCAGATTTCGCAGCGGCTTTTTCTGCTTCGAATTTTGCATAATTGTTTTTCTTATCTTCGCGTTCCTGAGAAGTAAGAGTAACAAAATCATATATTAGATTATTTCTTTCAAATTCAGAAAACTCATAAACATCAGTCATATAAATACATTCAGTCGGACAAGGAAATACGCATAATTGGCAATAACAGCACTTAGCAAAATCAATATCAAATTTAGTTACCCAAAGTGCTTTCTTTTTCCCATTTGATGTTTTGCCTAAATCTTCTCCGGGTATGCTTTTCACAGTTTCAATCGTAATACAATCCACCGGGCATGCCCTTGCGCATTGGTCACATCCGATACAATCATCCATATTTACATAAAGGCGATTTCTTTCTCTTTCCGGAAGCTGCAATTTTACATCAGGGTATTGTATAGTAACGGATGGAACAAAAAGATGCTTAAAGGTAATCTTCATTCCTACGAAGATTGTATACAAAGCACTCCAAGCATTATTAAAATATTCTTTCATAATTCTATAAAACCGTTATTAGACCTATAATTATTAAATTTACAAATGCAATCGGTATCAGATATTTCCAACATACTGCCATAAGCTGATCAACCCGCAATCTGGGTAAAGTCCATCTCAACCACATTTGAACAAATACGAAAAAAATGCCCTTAGCCGTAAACCAAAAAAATTGTTCGATCGGAACTAACCAATGCATTCCAAATAGATTTCCTAAGTAGCCTACCGGTGATTGATACCCTCCAAAAAATAATGCCGTAACGATTGCTGAAACTGCAAACATATTAGCATATTCAGCCAGAAAAAACATCGCAAATTTCATTCCTGAATATTCTGTATGATAGCCTGATACTAATTCTGACTCAGCTTCGGGAATATCAAAGGGGGTTCTATTTACTTCTGCTAAAGTACTTATATATATAATTATGAAATTAATTATCATAAACGGAATAAAAATAAATTTTGCGATGCCGAATTTCGGTCCGCCTAATATCATCCAATTCCAAAAATGTCCGGTTTGCATTTCACTTAATGTTTGAAGGTTTGTAGTGCCGGTTATCATAATAATTGTAAGTACTACAAGCACAGTCGGAATTTCATAACTAATAATTTGAGCGGCAGATCTCATTGCCCCAAGAAGTGAATATTTATTGTTTGAAGCCCAGCCAGCCATTAAAATCCCGGCAACAACAAATCCGGAGGCAGCAATTATAAAAATTATTCCCAAATCAATATTTGATCCTATAAAAGCACCAGAAAAAGGAATAGCTGCGAAAACTGCATAACTTCCTATAAAAACCAAAACCGGTGCGATATTAAAAAGCGGTTTATCTGCTTCATTCGGAATTATGTCTTCCTTTTGGACTAACTTTAGGATATCTGCAATGGTTTGCAATGCACCGTGGTAACCTACACGCATTGGGCCTAAACGATCCTGCATGTGTGCAGATACTTTCCTTTCAAGCCAGACTGCAAAAAGTGCAAACGGTAAAATAAAAATAAAAAGAGGTAAGAGACTTTGAATGATCGAGGCAATAATATTGCTGTCAGTAATTCTAAAAAAGAAATCGTAAATCATCTATCAACTTCTCCTAAAACAATATCAATGCTTCCTAAGATTGCAATAACATCGGCAATCATAGAACCTTTTAGCAATTCATTCATTATTCCCAAATGAACAAACGAAGGTCCCTTAACTTTAACACGGAATGGATTAACAGTACCGTCGCTAATTATAAAATAACCCAATTCCCCACGGGGATTTTCAACACGAGAGTAAACTTGTCCAATAGGAGGTTTTATTCTTTTGGGAATTGCTGAAGTTACATCACCCTCAGGAATTTGTTCAATAGCTTGTTCAATTATTTTGAGACTTTGCTCCATTTCCAAAACTCTCATGTAGTAACGATCCCAGCAATCACCGACAGTACCCATAGCACCCTGTCCGATGGGGATATCAAAATCAAATTTATTATAAACTGAGTAAGTGTCATCTTTTCTGATATCCCATTTAAATCCGCTTGCTCGTAAATTAGGACCGCTAATGCCATAATTGATTGCTAGGTCAAGCGGTAAAATTCCGACATTTGCAGTACGATCAATAAATATTTTATTCTTGGTAAGAAGGTCATCTAATTCTTTTATCTTAGGACGGAAATATTTTATAAATTCTTTTGCTTGATGGATAAAATCGGGATGTAAATCATGCGATAATCCACCAACCCATATGTAGTTATATAGTAGTCTAGCACCGCAAGTTTGTTCGAATAAGCTTAATATTTTTTCTCTATCCCTGAAACAATAAAGAAAAGGAGTCATTGCACCTATGTCTAGACCATAAGTTCCTATAGCGACCAAATGTG
>JAJXTM010000041.1 GCA_021783875.1 Bacteroidota bacterium | reverse complement strand
TTGATTTCATTAATTCTCTTTTTAATATCGTCGCCTTTTCCTGCGCCTTCAACTATTGTTGTGTTGTCTTTATCGATATTAACTTTCTTAGCTGTGCCGAGATAAGAAACTGTAGCATTCTCCAATTTGAAACCGCGTTCTTCGGAAATTACTGTTCCTCCGGTTAGAACAGCAATATCTTCCAACATTGCTTTTCTTCTGTCACCAAATCCCGGGGCTTTAACGGCAGCTACTCTTAAGGTTCCGCGAATTTTATTTACCACTAATGTAGCTAATGCTTCACCTTCTAAATCTTCTGCGATGATTAATAAAGATTTTCCTTGTTGAGCAACTTTCTCAAGAACAGGGAGTAAGTCTTTCATTGCAGAAATTTTCTTATCATGTATTAATATGAATGGATCTTCAAGATTTGCTTCCATTGTTTCAGTGTTTGTTACAAAATATGGTGAAAGATATCCGCGGTCAAATTGCATACCTTCAACTACATCTAAACCCGTTTCAGTACCTTTTGCTTCTTCAACGGTTATTACTCCGTCTTTACCCACTTTTTCCATCGCATCAGCAATCAATTCACCGATTGATTTATCGTTGTTGGCGGAGATTGAACCGACTTGAGCAATTTCATTCCTGCCTTCAACTTCTTTACTCACCTTCTTTAAGTATCCGATTACTTTACCTACCGCTAAATCTATACCTCTTTTCAAATCCATAGGATTTGCACCGGCGGTAACGTTTTTTAATCCCTCACGATATATGGCCTGAGCTAATACCGTAGCTGTAGTCGTTCCGTCTCCGGCAACATCGCTGGTTTTGGAAGCAACTTCTCTAACCATTTGCGCTCCCATATTTTCGACCGGATCTTCAAGTTCGATTTCTTTTGCAACCGAAACACCGTCTTTAGTAACGGTTGAAGCTCCGAATTTTTTTTCTAGAATTACATTACGTCCTTTAGGACCTAATGTGACTTTTACGGCATTTGCTAACTTGTCAACGCCATTTTTTAGCTTTGAACGTGCCTCTGCATCATATTCAATTAATTTTGAACCCATAGTGTAATCCTCCGATTTTTGTTTTTCTATTTATTTGTTAACCAACTATTGCGAAGATGTCGCTTTCGCGCATAATTAAATATTCTTCACCATCTGATGTAATTTCCGTCCCACTGTATTTACCGTATAAAACTTTATCTCCGACTTTAACTTCAGGCTTTACTTGCTTGCCGTCATCTGCAACCTTACCAGGTCCAACAGCAACAATTGTTCCTTCAATTGGTTTCTCTTTTGCAGTATCAGGTAAAATAATACCGCCTTTTGTGGTTTCTTGAGCTTCACTTGGCTTAATTATCACACGATCAGCCAATGGCTTTAAATTCAATTTTGCCATATTTAACCTCCGATTTTTTTATTAATAACTTAATTATTAGCACTCTCTAATCACGAGTGCTAATATAATGTAATGGAGAAAAAATGTCAAGGTTTCATTTTATTGTGTTCTCTTAAGCACCAAAATTCTTATAAAAATTACAATTTTATCACTTTTGGGTCTTTGAACAACTTGACCTAAGATATACATTTTTATTCCATTTAAAACGAAAATAATTTTTGTAATGATTTCGCATTATCCAGAAAATATGCATGTAAGAGTATATATTATAATGCATTAAAGAAATGTGAATTCTTCATAAATTGCCATCAAGCTTTGGTATCGTGTTGCTCTGATATTAATCTTACTTAATATATAATAACCCTTCGTGGTTCTGATTTATTTATTCAATCTTTATTATTCGTTTTCTTTTAATTATTTTTAATTTTAAGATAAATTATATTCTTCTTTTACTGTAAATTGTTTGATTATTTTTTGGAGTTGTTATGTCTCTTTTACCAGTAACGTTAATTGGTGATAAAATTTTAAAAAGAAAGGCTGCTTTAATTAAAGAGGTTGATAATAAAACAGTGGAATTAATTAGAGATATGTTTGACACTATGAGAAATGCCAATGGTATAGGGCTTGCCGCTAACCAGGTTGGGGCGGATAAGTCTATCTTTATTATAGATATTTCATTAGTTGAAGGTCATGAAGATAGTAAACCACTAGTTCTTATTAATCCTAAAATTATTGAACGCTCAGATAAAAAAGTATTTATTGAAGAAGGCTGCCTTAGCATTCCAGATATACGTGCGGAAGTGGAACGACCTGAGAAAATTACAATAACCTTTTATGATACAAATTTAAAAGAACATACAATTGACGCCGATGGACTTCTGGCGCGTGTTTTGCAACACGAATATGATCACCTTCAAGGAATTTTATTTACAGATTTAATAAGCGATGAAATTAAGAAATCCTTAAAAAAAGATTTAAATAAAATCAAACAAAGAAAAGTTGAATTCCAATATCCGGTAACAGAACACGCTGATTACCAAATGCAACTATAAGAGTTTGTTTTTACTATGAATATAGTCTTCATGGGTACTCCTGATTTTGCAATTCCTTCTCTTAAAATATTGTTGGAAAATAAACATAATATCATGGCGGTTGTAACAGCACTTGATAAAGAAAGAGGTCGCGGTCAAAAAATTACTTATACTCCTTTAAAAGAATTTGCAGTTAAGGAAAATATCACTGTACTCCAACCTGGAAAATTAAAAGACGAGAATTTTCAAAAAGAATTAAAAAAATTAAATGCCGATATTTTTGTGATTGTTGCTTTTAGAATTTTACCCAGTGAAATTTTTACTATCCCGACAAAAGGTACTTTTAATCTGCATGGTTCATTGTTGCCGAAATATAGAGGTGCTGCTCCGATTCAATGGGCATTAATAAATGGGGAAAAAGAAACCGGCGTGACTACTTTCTTTATTGATGAAAAGGTTGATGCCGGGAATATTGTTCTTCAAGAAAAAATTATTATTGATGATGAAGATGACTTTGGATCATTAAGTAAAAAAATGAGTTTACTAGGTGCTGAAACAGTTCTCAAAACAGTTAGTTTTATTGAAGAAGGCAAGATTTATTCAAATATACAAAATGATTCTTTTGCTACACCAGCGCCAAAAATTACTAAAGAAATAGCAAACATTAATTGGAATTTACCCGCTGAACGAATTCATAATTTAGTAAGAGGGCTTTCTCCTCATCCTGCAGCTTATTTTTATTATCAACAAAAATTGATAAAAGTATTTAAAACAAAATTAAACTTTGATATTGTGCTAAATCCTTCTGAAATAAAACAAACAAAACGTAATCTGTTTATTGGCTGCGGTGTTGGTTCGTTGGAAATTCTGGAACTTCAGCTTGAAGGAAAGAAAAAATTAAGTACTGAAGAATTTCTTCGCGGATTCAAATTTTAGTATAAAAATTTAATTTATTAAATTTTTACTTCCTTTTATTTAATTATAAGGTTATAATGAATTATAAAAACAATATATTAGAAGCAATAGGTAATACACCTCTTATTAAACTTAATAAGTTAAATAAAGGATTAAAACCGCAAATTTTTGCTAAACTTGAGTCAGCAAATCCAGGCGGAAGTGTGAAAGACAGAATTGGTGTTTCAATGCTAGAGGAAGCTGAACTTAGCGGGAAGATTAAAAAAGGAGGTACAGTTATAGAAGCTACTAGCGGTAATACGGGTATTGGTCTTGCACTTGCTTGTGCTGTTAAAGGTTATAAATCAATTTTCGTTGTTACAGACAAAGTCAGCTCGGAAAAAATTAATTATTTGAAGGCGCTTGGCGGAGATGTTATTGTTGTGTCTAACGCTGTTGGGCATGATCACCCGGACTATTATATAACTGTAGCTAGGAAAATTAATGATGAGACTCCAAACTCAATTTTTATGTACCAATATTCTAATCCCGCAAATCCACTAGTACACTATCAAACTACTGGTCCTGAAATCTGGGCTCAAACTGATGGAAGAATCACACATTTTATTGCTGGTATCGGTACTGGAGGTACTATCAGCGGTGTTGGAAAATACCTAAAGGAAAAAAATCCTCATGTCCAAATTATAGGTGCGGATCCTTTTGGTTCAATTTTAAGTGAATTTAAAGAAACTGGGGTTAGATCAAAAGGTAATCCTTACCTTGTTGAAGGAATAGGACAGGACTGTCTCCCAAAAAATGTCCAGTTTGAATATATTGATAAAATTTACAATATAAACGATAAAGATTCCTTTAATTTTGCAAGATTGCTTTCAAAGGAAGAAGGAATTTTTTGCGGCGGAAGTACCGGTACAATTCTGGGTATTACTCTCGAGGTTGCAAAAAATTTAGATGAAAATGATGTTATCGTTTTTGTGGTGTGTGATACTGGCGAAAGATATCTTACAAAATTTCATAGTGATGAATGGCTCAGAGAAAAAAGACTGCTGCCTACTGATTTCAGGACACTTAAAGATGTCTCTCGTGCTAAGCATAATGGTAAAAATTTTGAGCTGGTCTCATTACTAGCAAAAGATAAAGTCAAAGATGCAGTCGAAGTTCTGAACAAAAAAGGATATTCTCAGCTTCCTGTTTTGGAATCGGGCCAGTCTGTAGGGAGCATACGGGAAGCTAAATTAATGTCTATGCTATTGGGAAACCCTTCTTTTCTTGATTCAAATATTGAAGATGTAATGGAGCAGAGCTTTCCGACTCTTGATGAAAGAACCGAATTGAATGTCGTAAAAAAATATTTAGGAGATTCACCTGCGGTGCTTGTCACCGAATACGGAAGAATTATAGATATTATTACAAGATATGATATTATTGAATACGCAAACTTTTCATAATAATAATTAAGGAAATATATGGGCTTTTCAACTGATGCAATACATGCTGGACAAAAACCTGATGAAGTTACTGGGGCTGTAATTACACCGATTTATCAAACTTCTACTTATGCACAAATTGAACTTGGCAAGCATAAGGGTTATGAATATGGCCGGACTCAAAACTTCACAAGGCAGGCAATGGAATCAAATATTGCCGCTCTAGAAAAAGGGAAATATGCTATAGCATTTAGCTCAGGTGTTGCAGCTACACACGCCTTAATGGGATTAGTTAAGGCAGGAGATCATATTGTCGTCTCAAATAATGTCTATGGTGGTACCTATCGCTTATTCGAACTTGTCATGAAAGACTATGGCCTAAAATTTTCTTGGGTGGACACAAGTGATGTTAAAAATATTACTGAAGCTATTACTCCAAATACTAAAATGGTCTATCTTGAATCTCCAACTAATCCTATGCTTAACTTAACCGATTTATCTGCTGCTGCAAAAATTTGCAAAGAATACAATCTTATTTCAATTGTAGATAATACTTTTATGAGCCCGTATTTCCAAAATCCGCTTTTGATGGGCTGTGATATTGTATTGCATAGCTCGACAAAATATATTAATGGACATAGTGATGTTATTGGTGGAATTATTGTAACCTCTTCCGAAAAAATTCATGATCGTTTAAGATATATTCAAAATTCAATCGGTGCAATTCCTTCACCTTTTGATTGCTGGCTTGTACTTCGTTCGACAAAAACGCTTGCAGTCCGAATGGAAAGGCATAATCAAAACGCTATTCAGTTTGCTGACTTTTTAAATAATTCCGGAATAACAAAAAAAGTTTATTATCCGGGTTTAGTAAATCATCCGCAGCATGAACTTGCAAAAACACAGATGCGAGGTTTTGGTGGAATGATTTCAGCCGATTTTGGAAATATTGAATTATCTAAAAAAATCTTAAATAATGTAAAGATTTTTACGCTGGGTGAAAGTCTAGGTGGTGTCGAAAGCTTAATTAGCCACCCTGCTAGCATGACTCATGCTTCAGTACCTAAAGACGAAAGAGAAAAAATGGGACTTACAGATAGTCTGGTTAGATTCTCGGTCGGTATAGAAGATATTGAAGATTTAATTTCAGATATTCAAAGAGCAATTCAATAACCTTTTGTCGCTATATATTATTGATATATAAATCTTTATTTTTACTATTAAATATTTGAGTGAATTTTAAATATCTGCTTATTCTTTTATTTAATACTTAATCTTCTCCTGAAAGGAAATTTTATGCTAAAGTACATTTTAATATTGATCATTTTAGCATCGCATATACCCATTTTTGCTAATAATAATATACTAACAAATAAAGATTCTGTCGAAATAACTGTTATTGATTCTTATGTGACACCAGAAAAACCACACACTTTTTTACTTTCCTTTTATACAAATATAAATTGCAAATCAAAAGTAGTTATTGACAATAAATACACATATTTAGTCTCTGATCTTCCGGTTGAAGATCATAATTTGAAAGTTGATATTTCAACACTGCATTTCAATAAAAAAGAAATTCCCTTTTATATTAGCGTTGAGGACTCAGAAGGGAATATTTCAAAAAGTGATATTAATACATTTGAATTACCTAATGACATAAAAATAGAAGAAGGCGATTCTAATTTCTTATTATTATGTCTTTTTGGAGCCACAGTTTTCGCAATTCCTGATCCGGTTTATGCTATAACACCGAACGGTAATAGTTTTAGTTTAACAAAAGAAATTCCGCTTATCTCATTTCGTTCCCAAAATTTTCTTTACCCCTACGGGTATTTTTCTGCTGAATACTCGTACATATTTAATACGGACAGTAAGAATTTCTTTCGCCTTGGCTATAAAGAAATAATTCCAATTCCATTTATTGAATATGTATCTCCGGGTGTCGATGGTTTTACAAATTTTAAAGGCTTTAATGGCATAAGCGGGGAAATATCATTAGGATTGTTTAGACTGCTTAGTACTTTTACGTTTTATTCAAGGTACAGATTTAATTTCCAACCCGGATTTGGCGGATCTCAATTCAGTGAATTATCTATAGGACTTTATTCAAGTTTTTTCTCTGTTTATTTTTAGTAATTGAATAATTGCAGTATACAAAATAAAATATGGTTGATCCTTACGATATATTATCAGTCTCAGAGCTTACCAAACAAATTAAGCAGACACTTGAAGAAGTCTTTCCTTTCATAGCAGTACAAGGGGAAATTTCTAATTATAAAGCGCATATTTCCGGACATTGGTACTTTAACTTGAAAGATGCTGATTCAGTCATTTCATGTACAATGTGGAAAGGAATGAACAATAATGTTTTTTTTACTCCGCAAGACGGAATGAAAGTAACTGTCAGCGGTAGGATAACTGTTTACCCACCTCGTGGTAATTATCAGTTTGATGTGCGTTCAATGAAACCCGCGGGGGCAGGAGAACTCAACACTGCTTTTGAGGTACTTAAGAAGAAATTATCTTCTGAGGGCTTATTTGATGCTAAATTTAAAAAACCTATTCCTTCCTTTGCAAAACGTATTGGTGTTGTTACTGCAATTAACGGCGCAGCTTTGAGGGATATGATCAGTATTTTGCAAAGAAGGTTTCCGCTTGTCGAATTAGTTATTGCTCCTGCAAAAGTACAGGGCAGTGGCGCGGCTGAAAGCATTGTTGATGCATTAAATATTCTAAATAAAAAAAATGATATCGACATAATAATTGTTGCCCGCGGTGGCGGATCAATCGAGGACCTTTGGGCTTTCAATGAGGAAATTGTTGCGCGAGCAATTTTCAGTTCCAAAATTCCTGTTATCTCAGGTGTGGGTCATGAAGTTGATACAACCATTTCAGATTATGTCGCAGATATTAGAGCATCTACTCCAAGCGTCGCAATGGAAATTGCAACAAAGGATAAAGAAGAAATTTTTGCCTTTATAAATGAATTTTCATATAATTCCGCCCGATACATCGATGAATTTGTATCTTTAAATAGGTCAATTATTCAAAATTACTTGGATTCCTATGGATTTAGAATGCCTCTTGATTTATTAAGAAGGAAGTCTCAACAAATAGATGGTACTATTTATAAACTCACTGGGAATTTTGATAAGTTAATGCTTAAACTAAAAAATAAGGTTCTGTTTTTAACTAAATCTTTAGACGCGCATGATATAACGAAAATGTTAAAAAAAGGTTTTGTTTTGGTAAGGCAAGATTCTAAATTTATAACCCGAGCAGGAAATTTTCTTGCGAATCGGGAAACTATCCTTAAATTTTATGATGACGAAATTAAAATAAATTCAAAAAATAGTAATTAAATTGTGAAAAGATGGCAAAAAAAATATCCAAAGGTTCTTTTGAAGAAAAACTAAAACGACTGGAAGAAATATCCGCATTGCTTGAAAGAGAAAATATAGGTCTTGAAGAAGCAATTATTCTTTATGAAGAAGGTATTGAAATTTCCAAGGAATGTGTTGTTACCTTAAATGATGCTGAATTAAAAATTACACAACTCAAAAAAAAAATGAATAATTTGACTACTGAAGAAGAAGAATTTAAGGGAGAAGAAAGGTAACGAATTTATTAATGATTGATAATGAAAAATATAAAATATTGTCTAAAGTAAATTACCCGGCTGATATTAGACAATTGGATTTGACACAACTAAAAATTCTATGTTCTGACTTACGTGAATATTTAATAGATACCATTTCAGAAATTGGTGGACATTTTGGCGGCGGCTTAGGGGCTGTTGAACTTACAGTTGCTATTCATAAAGTATTTGATACTCCGAAGGATCTAGTAGTATGGGATACAGGTCATCAAGCTTATCCTCATAAAATTCTTACGGGAAGAAAGGAAGCTCTTAAACATATTAGAAAACTTAACGGTATTAGCGGATTTCTAAAACGAAACGAAAGTGAATACGATACTTTTGGAGCAGGGCATGCTTCTACTTCAATCTCTGCCGCTCTAGGTATGGCAGTCGCACGTGACTTAAAAAATGAAACGAAAAAGGTTATTGCGGTTATCGGTGATGGTGCTATGACTGGCGGAATGGCTTATGAAGCTATGAATAACTGCGGATTTACTAAATCTAATTTAATTGTTGTACTTAATGATAATAATATGTCAATTGCTCCAAACGTATGGCAAATTTCTAATTATTTTACAGAAATGATTGCTCATCCGGATTATAATAAATTTAAAGGGCAGATTTGGGATCTAACTGGTAAGTTAGATCAATTTGGTGACCGTTTAAGAAAAATTGCTGTAAGATTGGAAAATGGTATTAAAGCTGTTGTTACTCCGGGAATGCTTTTCGAAGCTCTAGGGTTTAGGTATTTCGGACCTGTTAATGGCCATAATATTCATCAATTAATTAAAATATTCCAACAAGTTAAAGATATGAAAGGACCTATTCTAGTTCATGCTTTAACTCAAAAAGGAAAAGGTTATAAACCGGCGGAAGGAGATGTTCAAAAACTGCACGCATCTACTCCTTTTGATAAATTAACCGGCCAAGCAATAAAAAAATCTATTTCTCTTCCATCCTATACTTCCATATTCGGTAATGCTCTTGTCGAAATTGTTAAAGATAATCCAAATGTTGTCGGAATAACCGGAGCAATGCCGGACGGTACCGGTCTAGATATTCTTCAAAAAAAATTTCCACGTAACTATTTTGATGTCGGTATTGCAGAGGAACATGCAGTTACTTTTGCAGCTGGAATCGCTACTCAAGGAATAATTCCTGTTGTTGCAATCTATTCTACTTTTCTTCAGCGGGCAATTGATCAAATTATTCATGATGTTTGTATTCAAAATCTTCATGTTGTCTTTGTATTGGATAGAGCTGGTTTAGTAGGAGCAGATGGTCCAACTCATCATGGAGCTTTTGATCTTACCTATCTTCGCATGATTCCCGGAATTGTTGTTATGGCTCCTAAAGATGAATCCGAACTTAGGGATATGGTATACACCGCTATTAAATATGATAAAGGACCGGTTGCAGTTAGGTATCCACGCGGTAATGCCCTAGGAGTGCCTTTAAAAAATGGTTTTGACCTTTTAGAAATTGGCAAAGCTGAAATTATTCAAGAAGGAAGTGATGCTGTTCTCCTAGCTGTCGGTTCAATGGTCGATTATTCGATTAAAGCTGTAAAAGTATTGGAAAGTATCGGAATTAACTGCGAATTGATCAATATGCGTTTCGTTAAACCGCTGGATACTAACCTACTGGATGAAGTTGCCGCACGACATTCCAAAATTATTACTTTAGAAGAAAATGCACTGACCGGCGGATTCGGTAGCGGCATATTAGAGTATTTTGCTGAAAATCAATATAAGAATGATATTCTAAGAATTGGGCTTCCGGATAAATTTGTCGATCATGGAACTCAACCTGAGCTTCATCATTTAGTTGGAATAGACCCTGAAGGGATTGCAAATCAAATTAAAGTATTTTGTCAGCATAAAGATGCTAATCAAGAGGTTGTTATTTAATGGAAAAAATTAAAATTGCCGTTGTAGGGCTCGGCGGTATTGCTCAGCTCGTTCATCTACCTAATCTTGCAAAGCTTAATAATGCCATGGTATCAGCGGTTGCAGAGGTTAATAAAAGCAGGTTAAATACAATAGCTGATAAATTTAATATCCCCGAACGCTATAATAATCTAAATGATTTGCTTGCTAAAAGTGATGCCGAAGCGGTTATTATTGCTACACCTACTAGCTCTCATAAGGATTTATCTATTGCTTGTCTTAAAGCAGGTAAAGATATACTTGTTGAAAAACCCTTAGCAAGAACTTTTATAGAAGCCAAGCAGATTACAGACGCAGCTCAAAAATATAACCGTAAAATTATGGTTGGTATGAACTTACGATATAGACCTGACGCAATGATTTTAAAA
Organism: Bacteroidota bacterium; assembly: GCA_021783875.1. GTDB lineage: Bacteria > Bacteroidota > Ignavibacteria > Ignavibacteriales > Ignavibacteriaceae > FEN-1297. The sequence goes on along the minus strand of JAJXTM010000041.1, from coordinate 3,144 downwards.
AGTCTGGTAAATGGAGGCGAAATAGGGAAACCCTTTTATGTTAAGTGCGGTTGGATTAGAAGAAAAAGCAGCAGTCAAGGTTGGTTTACAAAAAAAAATGAATCCGGGGGCGGTGTTATTATTGACTTATCGATTCTTCTTCTTGATATTGCTTTATGGATATTAGAATTTCCGCCTATTATTACTGTATCTACTCAAAGCTTTTATCAAAATACTAAGGAAGTTGAAGATACATCAGTTAGTCTTTTGAGATGCGCAGATTCTTCAATTATTAATATTGAATCTAGCTGGTCATTATCCGTTGAAAAAGATTACTTTTACTTTGATGTTTTTGGTACGAAAGGTAGTGCATCTTTAAGCCCCTTTAGGATTTATAAAAAAGTGGAAGAGCAAATGATTGACTTGACACCTTCGCAATCGGACAATGCATTAAATTTATTTAAAAAATCTTACTTAAATGAATTAAAAAGCTTTATAGGTGCCGTTAAAGGATTCAATCCAGTTTTTTCTTCTGCAGACGAATCCCTTTCTAGAATGAAAATAGTAGAAGCAATGTATAAGTCTTCTTCTCTTAATAAAGAAATTAAATTGAATTGAATATATGATGACAAAAATACTGTTAGTCGATGATGAGCATGATATTGTTGAATTTCTTCAGTATAACCTAGTTCAGGAAGGATTTGATGTTGTTATTGCCTTCGATGGGAAAGAAGCTCTTTCAAAACTTTCCGAAAAACCAGATCTTATTATCCTTGATATAATGATGCCTGTTTTTGATGGGTATGAAGTTTGTAAAAAAATTAGATCTACTAAAGGTTTTGAAAAGACTCCTGTTGTTTTTCTTACAGCAAAAGCCGGTGAATATGACGAAATACTCGGGCTTGAGTTGGGTGCAAACGATTATATCACAAAACCCATCTCTCCTAAAAAATTAATTGCCCGTGTAAAATCTAATTTAAGAAAAACCGGGAATCAGGATGCGAAACAAATTAGTGAAAAGATTTCCGCCGGACCCCTTACTATTGATCGAGAGCTCTATACTATTTATTTACGCGGCAAGAAAGTGTTTTTCCCAAGGAAGGAATTCGAAGTACTATTTTATCTTGCAAGCAATCCTGGAAAGGTGTTTAGCCGCGAGGTTTTGCTTAAGGATGTTTGGGGCTCAGATGTATTTGTTGTCGATCGCACAATTGATGTTCATATAAGAAAGATTAGAGAAAAACTCAACCAAGATTCGGATCTTATCGAAACTATTAAAGGTATTGGATACCGTTTTAAAAGTGTTGAATAATTTTAAATTGAATTTTTTTTCAGGTAAATTTTATTTAATTGAAGTTATTCTTTTTGATATTCCTATCTCATTTATTATCTACCTTTTTGTTAAGAATTCTTCAACTGCATTTTCGCTCATATTAATTCTCCTTTTTGCCAGCATCCTTTTACTTTATTATATCAGAGGCAAAAGGAATAAAGAACTTAACGAGATTAAAAGAATAATTAATGGGATAAGAAAAAATGAGTTCTCGGACTCAAATGAAATTCGTTTAAGTGATAGTCTTTCTAACATCCAGGAAGATATAAAAAAGATGTTCGAAAAGACTAAAAATGATATCGAATATCTTAAAAAACTTGAAAGAATAAGAACTGAATTTCTTGCAAATGTTTCACATGAATTACGTACACCTATTTTTGCTATTCAAGGTTATATTGAAACACTTTTGAATGGAGCAATTAATGATAGTAAAGTCAATACCTATTTTTTGGAAAAAGCTAATCATCATACGTTGAGTCTTAGCAATCTTCTAAATGACCTCATTGATATTTCAATGATTGAGTCAGGCGAGATGAAAATGAGCTTTAGATATTTTAATATTAATGATTACCTTTCCTCTGTCGTAAATGAGTTAAAAATGATGGCAGAAGAAAAGAATATTTCGCTTATTTATTATCCTGCTAATGAAAGACTTCAATTATTTGGGGATAAAAATAAGCTCAAACAGGTGATGATAAATTTAATTCAAAATGCAATTAAATATACAGAAAAGGGAAAGGTCGAGGTTTTAGTTGTTGAGGAAACAAAATTCGGGAGAATAATTGTCAAAGATAGCGGTTATGGAATACCTGAGAATGATTTAAGCAGAATATTCGAACGGTTTTATCGAGTGGATAAAGCTAGATCTCGTGCCGTTGGCGGCACAGGATTAGGTTTGGCTATTGTTAAGCATATTGTTGAAGCTCACGGATCTAGAATTGAAGTAAAAAGCAAAATTGATGAAGGTTCAGAATTCTCTTTTAAGTTAAAAAAATAATAACTAGAAATGAATTCTAACTATAATAACTTCCATGTAAAAAATATGGATTGCAATGTTTGACTTATTGATAGCAATTTTATAAATTTGAAATCTAATTTTTATGAAATGAGGTTCAGATGTATGCAATTGTTGATATTTTAGGACAACAATTCAAAGTTGCCGAGAATTCAAAGTATTACGTACCAAAATTAAGTGAAGAACTTAATAAAGAAGTTACCTTTGAAAGTGTCTTACTGCTCAATAATGATCAGGAAACTAAAATCGGCAGTCCATATGTTAAAGGTGCAAAAGTTCAAGCTAAGGTTTTAGAACATTTACAGGATGATAAGGTTTTGGTTTTCAAAAAGAAAAGAAGAACCGGTTATCAAAAAATGAATGGCCACAGACAGCAATTAACTAAAATCGAAGTTACTTCAATAGGATAATAAGGAGTTTTTATGGCACATAAAAAAGGTCAAGGATCTTCCCGCAATGGTAGGGATAGTAATGCACAACGACTCGGTGTTAAAAGATTCGGCGGTGAAAAAGTTTTGGCAGGAAATATCTTAATTCGTCAAAGAGGTACTAAATTTCATCCAGGAATTAATGTTCAAAAAGGCGGAGATGATACCCTTTTCGCTGTTGCAGATGGAATTGTTAAATTTGAAGTTAAACGCGGAGATAGAAAAATTATTAATGTAATTCAGCAGGGATAATTTTAACCGTAATTTGATTATTTAGCCCCTTTAATAGGGGCTTTTTTGTTTTTATTAAAACATGTCTCTAATCCCATTCCTAATATTTTAATTTTTTTTTAGATTAATAAAAAGTTCAACATAGAGAATTTGATTTT
>JAJXTM010000330.1 GCA_021783875.1 Bacteroidota bacterium | reverse complement strand
TATAGTGTAAAATTGTTTGTCCGACTAAGTCACCCATGTTAAAAATTCCTTATTTTTATTTCAAGTTCATTAGTATTTTAAGCATGAATTTTATGAAAAAGGCAGTTAGAAGAGCTCCATAAGAATTCGCAATAATTATGGAACATTAATTTTAAACTATTTCATCTATTATTGTAAATAAATAAAATCGGGAGAATAGTTTAGATTAAATATAAATAAAACATTTATATTATTCGCTTTATAATATGCTTTGGGTCACTTTGTTGTTTTTTTTCGAACTTATAAGAATTACAACTTATCTTCAACACTTTTAATTTTATCTAACATAGTTTGATGGCGGTCAGTTCTTGTTCCAACTCTAATAGTTGTTGAGATTCTTGGAGCCCCCATCTCGTGAATTGTTTCATGACATTCTTTAATAGCCGCAAATACTTTATCCCAATCTCCCTCCACATTTGTTCCGTAAGAATGCATTTTATAATTCAGTCCGGCTTTTTCCAAAATTTTCTGACATTTAGCTACATATTTTGAAACCGAAACTCCCACTCCTATTGGAACTACGCAGAAATCTAATATAATTTCCATTGCTATATCCTTTATATAAATACTGATTTATAAATTTGTGATTAAAAATAATGAAAAAATTAGGTAGGTTTTCTATAAATGTTTTTCAGCTTCTGCATTTAAATACCGGAAATGACAAATAATTATATTTTTTTATCAAAATAAATTATATGTAAATGTTGGTTTAAAGTTTCTCAACTCGCCCTAGCATTATCAGCTGGATAAAAATTTAGATCTAATGCAATTATCTTATTTTTATATGCAGCTCTTTCAATTGATTTTCATCGACGGTCGATGGGGCATCATCCATAATTGATACTGCGCTGGCAGTTTTTGGAAATGCGATAACTTCGCGTATAGATTTTTCCCCGGCGAAAATCATTGCCATTCTATCAAATCCGAAAGCAATTCCACCGTGAGGCGGAGCGCCGAATTTAAATGCATTCATTAAAAACCCGAATTTATGCTCGGCTTCTTCCTCTGATATTCCGAGTGCCTTAAACATTTTTGCCTGCAAATCGGCATTATGAATTCTGATACTGCCGCCGGCAATTTCACTTCCGTTTAATACAAGATCATAAGCGCGGGCTTTAACTCTTGCCGGATCGCTTTCCATGAAATCCACATCCTCTAACCTTGGTGATGTAAATGGATGATGCATTGCATAAAATCTTTTTGTCTGTTCATCCCATTCAAATAACGGAAAATCCGTTACCCAAAGCAGCTTTGGCTCGGCATCGGACTTTATTAAATCTAAACGGCGCGCCATTTCCAATCTCAGCTGCCCCATGATGTTCAGAGTTTTTAATTTTGGTCCTGTTAGTATAAAAAGTAAATCTCCCGGTTTAGCATTCAAACTACTGATAATGTTACTCTTCTCATCATCCGAAAGAAATTTTGCAATAGGCGCTTCAAGCTCATTTTCCTTAACCCGCATCCATATTAATCCGCCTGCACCTTGTTTTTTTACAAAATCTGTCAGTACATCTAACTGATTTCTTGTATATTCTCCGCATCCGGGAGCAAGTAACCCCGTAATAATTCCGTTATTCTTAATGCTGTCGTTAAACACTTTGAATGAAGTATTTTCAAAAACATGATTAAGTGTAACCATCTCCATTTCCACTCGAAGATCAGGTTTATCGCTGCCGTACTTTTCCATAGCCTCGTCGAAAGTAAATTTGGGAATATTCGGCAAATCCTTATTCCAAATTTCCTTAAATAATATTTTCATTAATCCTTCAACTATCTCAAAAATATTATTCTGATCAATAAAAGACATTTCAACATCTATCTGTGTAAATTCAGGTTGACGGTCAGCTCGGAGATCTTCATCGCGGAAACATTTTACTATTTGAAAGTATCTATCAAACCCCGAAACCATTAAAAGCTGTTTATATTGCTGAGGCGACTGAGGTAGTGCGTAAAATTTTCCTTTATGTAATCGGCTTGGAACAAGATAATCACGGGCACCTTCCGGTGTACTTTTCATTAATACCGGAGTTTCGATTTCAACAAAATTGTTTTTGTCAAAATACCGGCGGACAATTTGATACATCTTATGACGCATTAATATATTTTTCTGCATTGAAGGTCGCCGCAAATCTAAATATCTGTACTTTAACCTTGTATCTTCACTTGTTTCCACATCATCTTTTATAGGAAATGGAGGAGTTTTAGCTTCATTTAAAATCACTAACTTATTTACCATGACATCCACCTGACCGGTTTCAAGAGCAGGGTTTTCAGTCCCTTCCGGACGCTGCCTGACTTTGCCTTCAATTGAAATTACAAATTCATTCCGCAAATTTCCTGCTGCCGAATGTGCCTCTAAATTATAACCGGGTTCAAAAACAATTTGAGTAATACCAAAGCGATCGCGAAGATCAATAAAAATCAATCCGCCAAGATCTCTTCGGGTATCAACCCAGCCGTTTAAAGTAACTTTAGTGCCGATATCGCTAGTTCTTAATTCCCCGCAAGTATGTGTTCGTGTTTTAAATTGCATTTATGCTAAATATTCTCCGTAAATAAAAAATTGAACTACAAAAATAAACATTTATAAAGGGGTAATCAAATTGATAGGGATGGAGATTAAAGGGCAAGGTATAAGAAGTCGGATGATCATAATCTAACTTTTGTTTCGTTAAAGAAACATATGTTTACTTTTAGAAGCAAAAACTATAATTTATCTTTTAACCCTTTTAGTTTAATATCAATACTTAAAGCTAAATGTTATTCGCAAGGACACATTTATATTTATTAACCTATTAGTTATCGTAGATTGATATGTAGGATATTGCGATTGCGCAACAGTAAAATAATTTCCTTCTACTACTCCGCTATTATTCATAAAAGACAAATTCCCATTAATTGATTCCTCCCTCGAATTATCCATAATGTCTTCAACACTAAAATTTTTAGCGCCGATCATTTCGCATAAAAATTTAGCTTTTTCTTTTGCGTTTTCAATTGATTCACGGTAAAGGGCTTTCTTGATTTTATCATAGTCGCTTGTCCAAAGTGATGCAATGCTTA
>JAJXTM010000329.1 GCA_021783875.1 Bacteroidota bacterium | reverse complement strand
TGCTTCATTAGGCGGAAGCTATGTAACAAATACGGACGACCCTAATGTTATATTTTACAATCCTGCCGGTTTATCTTTGCTGCAAGGGACTCCGGTTTCATTTTCATTTGTAAAGCACATTCTAGACATTAATTTAGCAAGTCTAGTATACTCAACAGAAATAAAGAATATCGGGCGGGTTGCCGGCGCAGTCGAATACATAAACTATGGCTCGTTTACGGCTGCTGACGCATCAGGGAATAAAACAGGAACATTTGGAGTAGGTGAATTAGCTCTTATTGCGGGTTACTCTAATTATTTAAGCGATAATTTTTATTATGGGACAAACTTAAAAGTAATATATTCCAAGATAGATACCAGATCATCAAGCGCTTTTGCTATAGATGCCGGATTGCATTATTCAATAAAATCTCAGCTAATTGAACTTGGTTTTGCCGTAACAAATATAGGATCTCAGTTATCATATTATTATTCAACGAAAGAGAACCTTCCACTCGATGTAGTATTCGGCGTATCTAAAAAAATGGAACACATTCCATTGCGAATACTTTTAGATTTTCACAATTTGAATAACGGCGGTAGTTTAAGCACAATGTTGAATAATTTTACAATCGGAGCCGAGTTGATGCTGAGTAAAGCGTTTCAACTGAGATTCGGATATAATAATCAGGAAAGAACCGATTTAACAATAGGAAGTTTTGCCGGTTTAGCCGGATTTAACGTAGGAGTAGGTTTAGTAATATCAAGATACAACTTTGATTACGGATTTTCTTCGTTAGGTTTAATAGGTTCTATCAATAGGATTACGATTTCTACGGCGCTTTGATTACTAAAAAAAAGTAAGGATGGAAATCATATTACCGGATTAACCTAAAGCAATTATGATAATTATTTTTCTTGCTGTGGTTAATTTTTATATGGAGATTTCAGATATTGCTTCGCAAATATTTTCGAATTATTGAAGTCTTTAAGCGCTAAAGTTTTTTTATAATATTCTATTGCAATATCACGGTTACCCTTCAAATCATAAAGCATTCCCAGATACAAATATGAATTAATAAGGAATCCGGATGTTTCATCTTTATCAATTTGTTTTGAATAGTCTTTACATTCCTTAAAATAGATAATTGAGGAATCAATTTGATTAAGACTTTTATATTCATAGCCTATATAGTAAACAGCTTCGCGCCTAAGTTCGGTATTATTATATCCGGTAAAATTTTCATCAGCTTTCTTCAGCACATCTGAAAATATTTTAGACGCATTATAAAAATCTCCTTGTTTAGCAGAAATTCTTCCTAACCATCTTTCAAATACCGGATTATCAGGGAAATCGCTATAAAGCATATTCGCATATTTATCAGCCATTACCGGATTATTTTCAAAATTATAATAAAGCGTCATAAGGAAATAGCGTGCTTCATACTTAGCATATTTTCCATTTAATGCGACATTAGTAATTTCTGAAATACCTCTAGTCTTATTGCCCGGAGGGAAGAAAATCATTAATGGTTTCATAAGCGGGTTCTCCTCAGGAATGACAGCGGCATAATAATCATAGATACCGAATCCAAGCTGCACATCAATATTCTTTGGATCAAGTTTAGCAGCATGTTCAACTATCGGAAGAGCGATACGACCGTCATCTGCAGCTTTAAGCCAGCTATCGCGAAATGCTCTAAGCCTGCCTCTAAATCCAATTGCACCTCCTTTAAAGAAAAGTGCATTTACATCATTCGGGTTTTGTTTTAAGATTTGATCACATTGATAAATGACATCTTCAATTTTTTGATAAAAGACATCGTCAAAAGATTCGTTATCCGGATTTAAAAGAATTTTCCACCAATCGACCATTGCAAGAAAAAATCTGCCTTGAGGTCTATCAGGATAATCGGCAATCAAGCTTCTAAAGGTTTTTTCAGCTTCAGAAAACTGAATGCCATAAATTTGTTTTATACCGGCAGTAACAGTTGAGTCGAAAACTGCTCCTTGAGGATAGATTTTAGAAGCAGCAAAAATCAATAGAATAAAGATAAATTTCTTCAATTAGTATCTTGAAATAATAAATTCCGAAAGGAATTAAAAAGTAGAGAACTATTTTCAGTCAAATTTTTAGCTTTTAGCTATTTTTTCAAGTAGATATGAAGATATGCTATCTGCATTTAGACGGACCTGCTGCATAGAATCTCTTTCTCGAACCGTAACAGATTGATCAGTTAAAGTCTGAGTATCGACCGTAATGCAGAAAGGTGTTCCTGCTTCATCCTGCCGTCTATATCTTCTGCCGACTGCTCCCTTATCATCATAAAACACTTTAAAATATTTTCTTAAATCCTTTTCAATTTTGCGTGAAATTTCGGGCATACCATCCTTGTTTACAAGGGGAAAGACAGCAGCTTTGATCGGAGACAACTTTGGATGAAATCTAAGTACGGATCTGACTTCACCGTTTACTTCTTCTTCGTAATATGCATCTACTAGAAAAGCCATAAATGACCGGCTTGCTCCGGCTGAAGTTTCAATTATAAAGGGAATAAATTTCTCTTTTGATTCTTCGTCAAAATATTTTAATGATTTTCCGGAAAATTCTTCATGGCGGCTCAGATCGAAATTGGTTCGGTTATGAATACCTTCAATTTCTCCCCATCCAAAAGGGAAAAGATATTCTATATCAGTAGCTTCTTTGGCATAATGAGCTAATTTTTCTTTCGGATGATCATGATACCTTAATTTCTCTTTGCTCATTCCAAGCGAATAAAACCATTGCAGCCGTTCATATTTCCAGTAGTCATACCATTTTTTATCATCCGAAGGTTTAACAAAGAACTGCATTTCCATTTGTTCAAATTCGCGGGTTCTAAAAAGAAAATTTTTCGTATTAATTTCATTTCTAAATGCTTTTCCAATTTGAGCAATACCAAAAGGAATTTTTTGACGGGATGAACCTTGAACATTGAGAAAATTAACAAAAATACCCTGTGCTGTTTCAGGTCTCAAATAAACTACAGAACCTCCGTCATCTACAGGTCCAACAAAAGTTTTAAACATTAAATTAAATTTCCTAGCTTCGGTAAAAGTACCTTTATTACCGCACTGGGGACA
>JAJXTM010000328.1 GCA_021783875.1 Bacteroidota bacterium | reverse complement strand
TCTCAAGCAAAAGTAATACTTAATTTTATGTTTGTCAAATTACTGTTCTAAAATCCAATTTGAGATTAATTCCAAAACTTTTGGAGATATAGTTTCTGAAATCTTACTATACTCAGATGGTAACCCAGATTTGGCTGTTTGGAATAAATGATTTAAACCATCGAATTCAACTATTTTTATCTTTTTATTCCCTCCATCATTCAAAGCTTTTTTTATAGCAGCAAGATCTTCTTTAGGAGGGACCTGAACATCTTTCGATCCGTCAATTGCAAGAACTGGACATTTTAATTTTTCTAAAGCTGGTCGAGGATCATATTTAATGAAGTATCTAAACCAAGGGCTCAAAACAGGTTTTAACTGAGATAAAAAATTTTCTTTAGTACCCAGAGATTGTTTGAATTGTGGACCTGCTTTTTCATAGAAATCAGAAGCCACTTTTTCCAGTTTACGTGCTGCTTGAATACTGTCCCTATTTTCTTTTATAATTTTATAGATTTTTTCGTTCAATCTCTTAGTAATTTCAAGGGTACTATCGCTTTCACCTGCTCCTTTACCAATCAGATAAGCTTGCTTCAATAATATTTGATCACAAGGAATTCCTGGCGCCGCCATCAGAATTATAAAAGAAACATCCTTGGTTTGATTAGCTACCATTGGAGCGATAATACCGCCTTCACTGTGACCTATGAGACCGATTTTCTCAACATCTCTTCTTGTTTTAAGATAATTAACTGCAGCAACTGCATCCGAAGCTAAATCTTTAGACGTAGCACTCGGATAATATCCTGTGGATTTCCCAACTCCTCTATCATCGTATCTCAAAACTGCAATCCCGTGCCTTGTCAAATAATCTGAAATCACAAGAAAAGGTTTATGCCCTAATATTTCTTCATTGCGATTATGCGGACCTGAACCTGGGATTAACAAAACTGTTGTAAATTTTTTCCCTTTTTTGGGGAACGTGAATGTACCGGAAAGTTGATCCCCGGCTTTTTTATTTTCAAAAGTCACTTCTTCTTCATTATATGGAAAAGGTTTCTTCGGCTCCTGAGGTCTATTGATTTCTATTATTTTATTAGTTCTTACAAGATTGAGTGGAAGATTGCTGCCGTTTTGGCTCCACATTCCATTGAAGAAATTGTTATCCACATAATATCTGCCTGAATATGTCCCCCGAATTATAGGCACATCTATCTCTAGTCGGTTTCCATCAAACAATACTTTTGACGTTGGAATATCATTTGCTCCTTGATCTGGGCTGTCCATTGTAGCACTATACTCTTCCCCTTTTTTATAAATATGAAAAACAATTCGTAATTGTATTGTCGAAACATTTAGAGTGCCTATCCAATTACCTTCCAAATCAATTTTCTTTAATAGGTTTTGAGAAAAAGTCTGACCGTTGAAAAAAACAAAAGCTAATGTGACAATAAAATATAAATTTAATGTTTTCATATTCCTTCTCTTTATTGATTTTTAGAAAACAACTAAAAATAGTTATAATATTTATTTATCAAAAATATTTAAAATGAATTGTTATCTTTACATTTTCAATAAATAATTGATTATAAAATGCCTTCGCCAAAAGATATATTAAAGAAATATTTTGATTATGATTCATTCCGTGGTTTACAGGAAGAAATAATTGACAGAACTATTACCCGCAAGGGACATAGTCTCATACTAATGCCTACCGGAAGCGGAAAATCTTTATGCTATCAAATTCCTTCTTTAATTTTTGAGGGCGGAACAATTGTTATAAGTCCTCTTATTGCTCTAATGCAGGACCAAGTTGATTCCTTAAAGAAAAAAAATATTCCTGCATCATTTATTAACTCTACATTATCAAAAAGCCAAAAGGATGAAAGATTAAATAAATTCCTTTCGGGAAAAGTAAAACTTCTTTATGTTACTCCGGAACGTTTTAGGATAAAAGATTTTGTAGAGAAAATTAAAACTGCGAATATTTCACTTCTTGCTGTAGATGAAGCGCATTGCATTTCGGAATGGGGTCACGATTTCCGTCCAGATTATTCACGGTTAGGAGAATTCAGGAACATCTTAGGGAATCCTTTAACAATAGCTCTTACCGCAACAGCGACTAATGACGTTCAAGTTGATATTATAAATAAATTAAATCTTAATCCGGATGAAACCTTTACTTTTCATCATGGAATTGAACGTCCCAATTTACGACTTTCGGCAGTTGATGTAATAGATGAAAAGGAAAAGCTTAAAGAAATTCTTTCTGTAATCGGCAATTATAAAGGCTCGGGAATAATTTATTTTTCTCTTATACAGACACTGGAAAAGTTTTCTCAATTCTTAAGAAATAAAGGATATCAGCATAATGTTTATCACGCTAAATTACCGGATAAACAAAGAAAACAAATGCAAAGAGATTTTATTTCAGGAAGCGATAACTTAATTCTAGCAACTAATGCCTTTGGTATGGGTATAGATAAACCGGATATCCGTTTTGTTATTCATGCTGAAGTTCCTTCGTCAATAGAATCATATTATCAGGAAATCGGAAGAGCTGGCAGAGACGGTAAAGACTCATTATGCATACTACTATATAGTCAGCAGGATCTTTACATTCAGATGGATTTTATAAAATGGTCTAACCCTGACGCCAATTTTTATTCTGCTTTATATGATCTCTTAAAAAGAGATATTGATAGAGTAAATTCCGATGGAATTGATTTTTTACGCGAACAAATGAATTTTAAGAACAGAAATGATTTTAGGATAGAAACAGCTTTGGGTATGCTTGATCGATATGCGGTCACTGAAGGTAATTTAGAAAAGCATAATCTAAAAATTATAAGAGATTTGCCCTTTGAACTTGATAACGAAAATCATCTGAAAGAAAAACTTTTGAACGATAATAAGAAATTGCTTTCTGTAGTTAATTATTTCAAAAGTGATAATTGCAGAAGAGTTTATATCTCTGATTATTTTGGGTTTAAAAATGAAAAAGTATGCCATAATTGTGATAATTGCTCGTAATTATTTAATTGATTTATTTACCTTACAAATGATATATATAAATTGAATATGATTAATATTACTTCTGATAAAGAACTTAAAGATTTTATCTCCGATAATGAA
>JAJXTM010000327.1 GCA_021783875.1 Bacteroidota bacterium | reverse complement strand
TTCCAATTCATCTCTCAATGGATTCTCTGCAGTAGGTTTGGAAAATCTATCTTTAAGTGTGGGAACAAGGGAAGCTTTAATTAAAATAACAAGTTCTTTTTTACTTACCTGGTTGGCATCACTGCCAAAAATATACCGAAGTCCGAAAAACCACCATGGTAAATCTTTAAGTAAAGGAATTCCGGTTCTGATTTTTGTCGTCTGATCAATATACATTCCGCCTATTACTGTCTCTTCGCCGTTTAGTAATACAACTCTCGTATCGGCAGAAGTTTTATTTATTATTGTGTTTGTCGGATCGGGAACAAATGAACTGCGCTCGACATGAATCTTTAATAAAATATAATGAATGTTTCCTTCAACTATAATATTAGGAGTAACGGTAACTATAGATCCCACTGAATAAAAATTATCTATTATATTTCCTGAAAAATCTTTTTGTTTGATAGATATATCCTGTCCGTCTTGCAGCCTTGCATCGGTTCCGTCTAATACCGTAATTGTCGGGTTTGAAATTATTTGTCCTATATTTTCATTTTCGAACATTTTTAATACGGCAGTGACTTGCCCAAACAATCCTCCGGCATTAAAATTTGAAGTTCCCGTAATATTAAAGTCGGGTGAAACTTGTGTTGTGGCGCTTGTAGAGGTTCCTCCGGTTGTGCCTGAAGAAGTACCGCCTGTAGATGAGGAGCTTGAAGATTGAACCATAGGAACAATTCCATTTAAATTTCCGCCGACACCCGATGTGGCTCCGGAAAATACCGACTGCCAATTTATGCCGAGTTGCCTTTCCTTGTTAACATCAGCTTCAAAAAATACCGCTGATATTCTAACTTCCCGTGCATCAACCGGTACATAATTATCTTTTGTGTGTTTCTCTCCTTGCTGACCGCTTTTCTTAATTACTATTAAATCCGGAGTTTCTTCATAAGTCAGCCCTTGAGATCTTACTAAAACAACAAGTGCTTTCAAATAATTCATGTTCTTAATTTCAAAACCTATCGAAGTATCAATTTCAACTGCGGATATAACTCTTTTCCCGGTAGCTTTTAAGCTAATTTTGCTGATTAGAGAGATTGCTTGACTAAATGGAATATTAGGGGAAAGAGAAACCAGCTGCTCGGGGTTTTGATCTTGCAATGATTTTTCCAAATAATTCTGAGACAAAATCTGTACAGTTAATAACAGAGAAATTATTGCGATGTAAAAAATATTTTTCATTTTAATTCTCTTACTTGTTTTTCTTGTTAGTGCCGTCTTTATCAAGAGTTAAATCAATTTTTTCGATGATTCCGCCCTTATTAAGAATAAAGCTAACAGTATTATGGTCATAATCAATTTTTGTAAGATATCCTAAATAAACACGCTGCCCTTCCCATAGTAAATAAGTGTTTCCCTTACCGTCGGATAAAAAAGCGCCTTCCGGAACCAATGCTAAAAGTTTAGCTCCGTGAACATCCAAAAGATTGTCTGAATTGGGAGGTATTTCATTTCTAATCAGCGGATAAAAGACATCATAAACGCCGGGTGTATTTAAATTGTTTTCTATAAATTCTTTGGTGGAGAATCTGTCGTTATCGGAAAAATAAACATTCGCCGTTAACGTAAAGTTCACCAAAAAATTAGGAAATCCGTCTTTATCGGTAGAAATATAATTTGTTAAACTAATGGTCTTTATTTTTTTTAATTCCTTACTTTGTTCAATGGAATAAATCAGTTTATATAAATCATTATAATCGCCGCCGCCGGTAATTTTATATTCATAGAAGAAAAAATTTTTATCTGATTTCTTATCTACAAACTCGACATTGACCTGCGTATTGTCCGAAAAATTTATACTTTGATCATTTACGAATTTGAAGAAGTTTATAGATGAAAGATTTTCCGGTATGTTAAATTTTCTTTTCGCCAAAATTGAGTCTAAAGCAGCCGCATGTTTTTTAAGTGTCAAATATTGTGCAGTCAATTGGTCGGTATTGTAATGATTTTTTTTCAATTGCTCTATCATTACCTTATCATTATTTATTGTTCGTATTTGAAAGAGATATATAAAGCTGCCTCCTAAAACAAGAATAATTACCAGCAAAAAGAATAACGCTAAAGTATTTTTTATCTTTCTATTCATTTTGCGTCTTTATGATAACTTGAAAGACTAAAAGACAGCGTAAACTTGTAAACATTCTTGTCGCGTAAAATTTGATAATCAATATTTTTAAGTTCGGCTGATTTTATGGAATAAGCGAATTCAGTCAGTGAATTTTTTGATAATGAATAACCTTCAATTGAAACATCTCCTGCATCTGCTTTTGATAACTTTGTCAGCCAAAAGTTTTTATTCTGTCCGACGAAATTAGATATCTTCCTCAAAACGTCGGACCAAACGCCTGCGCCGGCAGAAGCCGAATCCAAAATAGACTGCGTTTGTGAAAACCCATTAATTTTTCTTTGAAGCTCGGAGATGTTATCCAGTATACCTTGATTTTTCCTCATTACAAATGTCTGCTTATTTATTTGAGCAGATAATTCCTTCATTGTAATATTATAATTTAAAATTTTAACAGTTATAAAAAGTGCTGCAAAAAATAAAAGCGGCAGCATTGCAAAACCATGCCAGGCAAATTGAAAAACCTTTTGCTCTTCTTTTACATATTTGGGTAAAAGATTGATACCTTTATGCAGGCTATCAAGGTCATCAAAATAATCTACTGCCGAAGAAATCGGGATACTAAATGAAGATAATTTCTCTTTTGATTTTGAGTCAAGAGCAGAAATATCAATATCTGAAAATTCTAACTTGGATACATTTGCTTCCGGAAAAGTACCGTAGAAAGATAGAATTAAATTTTCTGAATCGTCTTCGCCGCATACAACAATATTATCTAAAGAAGATATCCCGCCGTTTTCCATCTCTAATAAAATCTTGGAAAAATAAACGTCATAGGTGTGAAGGTTAACCGTTCCGATATCAAGTGCGCTGCCTATGTGTTTTATCTTTCTGCCTTGAAGGAATATTAGCTTGCTGTATTCTCTGCCTATATAAACTAATAATGAACTGTCATCAGGGAAGAATTTTTTTCTTTTTGCTATATAATAAGCAAGAGAAATTTCTGCGCTTTTAACGGAAGGAATTTTATAAAATCTTCTGT
>JAJXTM010000040.1 GCA_021783875.1 Bacteroidota bacterium | reverse complement strand
AAAAATAATGAAAGAGAATATTAGTTTTTCCATAGTGACAGTTTCCCAATTTCTGATAACTATTTGAAATATTTCAATATTCGAGAACTTTAATGCAGCAAAAATTATTCCTTATATGATTTACTGAATTTAGATTAAAACACAAAGTTTAAGAAATAGATATTCTCAATTGAAATAATTTGAAAAGAAAATTTCCTGAATTAAAAAATGAAATTGAATTGGTTAAGCAGGAAATGAGAGTTTTATTGCTTGCAGAAGTTAATGTTATTGAATTTATTTAAGTTCCCTGAGAATTCAAGGTTCCTTTTATTATTAGAGAATCCCACAGTGCAAACTTAAGAATTGCTCCTGCAAATATTTTGAGTGTAATACCGGTTGCAACTGAAATATTTTCGGAAATTTGATTGGTACCGGTATTTTTCCTATAGTATTATGTAATTTGAGTTAGTATTTTTGCGCCTTTAAATATCAAATATGCTTTCTCAAAGTTAAAAGGTTATAAAATCACGCCGCTTCCCAAGCACAAATCGTCATGATAAAAAACTGCGAACTGTCCGGGCGCAATTCCTTGATCCTGTTTATCTAATTTTATTTCAGCTTCATTATCACCTGAAAATATAAATCGGCAGTTATACATTTTTGCACCGTGACGAATTTTTACTTTCAGGTTTTCTGTTGAAGGTTTTTCTTCGCCGATCCAGTTAAATTTGCCGGCAGTAAAAAAATCTCTTTCTCTTAAACTATGATCTTCTCTTGAAATGTATATAATATTTTCTTTTACATCTTTCTTTACTACATACCATGGTCCGCCCGATAGCCCAAGTCCCGAGCGCTGCCCGATTGTATAGAAATAATAACCATTATGAGTCCCCAGTTTTTTCCCCGAATCTATATTTACTATATCTCCTTTGATTTCTCCGAGATGATGTTTTATAAATTCGTTAAATTTAATCTGTCCTAAAAAACAAATTCCCTGACTGTCTCTTCTATCCATTGTGGGCAATTTAAATTGATGGGCAAACTCTCTTACTTCACTTTTCTTGAATGATCCGATGGGAAACAATGCGCGTGATAATTGCTGCTGTGTTAAGTATGCTAAAAAATAAGTCTGATCTTTTACAGGGTCGGGTGACATTTTTAATTGATATTTTTTCCCGTCATATTCAGCCTTTGCGTAATGACCGCTTGCAACTTTTTCATAAGAATCATCTATCTTATCATAAAATTGTCCGAATTTGATTAAGCTATTGCAAAAAATATCTGGATTTGGAGTTCTTCCTTCTTTTATTTCTTCTATTGTATAAGTGACTACAGTTTCCCAATATTCTGTCTGAAGAGGAATAATTTCTAATGGAATACCTATTTGTTCGCAAGCAGCGCGAGCATATCTTAAATCTTCTTCCCATGGACATTCCCCTAGAAATGAAAATTCATCCTGCAACCAGATTTTTAAATAAAACGCAGTAAGTTGATGCCCTTCATTTTTTAATAATCGCAAAGCTACCGAACTGTCAACACCGCCGGAGAGTAATACTGCAATTTTCATTTATCTTTTCAATAAATATTTAATGTTGTAAAAATACAGAAAGGTGAAATAGTATTTCAATCATTATTATAGTTTCTAACTTTTATTACTTGTAGATCTCAAATCCCTTATTTCAATTCTTGCATTTTGCATTGCTTCGATATAAACCGGCTCATTAATATTTAGAAGGATTGTTTTAACTAAATGTTGGGAGTTGCTAATTTTATAAAAGAATCCAATGCAAACTTTACTATTTGAATCCCAAACCTTTATTAATCCATTTAGTTTTCCATTAAAGATCCCGCCTTCAAGCTTTTCAATATCTGCATAATGAATAATTATTTTCTTTTTCGAAAAAAGAAAATTTGAACAAATAAAAGAGCTATCATCTAACGAAATCTTAAAAGGAAGAATTTTATACATGGTTAAATACTGTTTATTTACGAAGTAAATTAACAATGCAGTTACTCCGAAGGGAAATAAATAATAAAGCGAATAATTTAGGTTAGAAGCAAATGAAAATAAAAAAAAAGAAAGGATTATAGTTCCCGGAATATTTCCATAACGGTATAGAAACCTATAAAAGAAGGAATAAGTAAATATAGAATTAATGTTTTTATTCATAATTAAATTATAAAAGGTTGCTGGCAAGTTCAGCCAACTCTGAGCGCTCACCTTTTTCTAAATTTATATGAGCATAAAGTTTTTGCCCCATAAAATGATCAATTAAATAAGATAAACCATTTGATTGTGAATCGAGATAAGGATGATCTATTTGGTAAATATCACCGGTAAATACAACTTTTGAACCTTCTCCTGCTCGGGTTATAATAGTTTTGATTTCATGGGGTGTTAAGTTTTGAGCTTCGTCAACTATAAAGAAAATTCTTTGCAAACTTCTGCCGCGGATATATGAAAGCGGTTCAATGACTAATTTTTCATCCTTCACCATATTTGTAATAAGAGTATTTTGCTTGTCGGTTTCGGTAAATTGATCCTGTATAACACGCAGATTGTCCCAAAGCGGCTGCATATAAGGCTCAATTTTACTCTGCACATCTCCGGGGAGAAAACCAATCTCTCTATTGCTTAGCGGAATAATCGGACGAGCAATAAAAATTTGGCGATAATTTTTTCTTACATTCAAAGCGCTTGCAAGAGCAAGCAGCGTTTTCCCTGTTCCTGCTTTTCCCGTAAGCGTAACTAGGGGAATATCTATATTAGTTAATGCATCTACCGCAAAAGTTTGTTCTGCATTGCGGGGTTTTATTCCATAAATAATATTTTTGTCAACCTTCCGCAAATTCTCCATTTCCTGGTCAAGATATGCAAGCACAGATCTATTTGCATTTCGAATAATATAGAATTTATTTGGAATAGCATCGCCTTTTATTTTCTTCAATACTTGTTTGGCAGGAATAGCGTATGGAGATTGAAATAATTTTACTATTAAGTCATCATCAAAATCTTCAACTATCTCTTTTCCGCTGTAAAGTTCCTCTATGCTGCTAATTCGGTCTGTCGTATAATCTTCGGAAAGAATTCCAAGCGCCTTGGCTTTCATTCTAAGATTAACATCCTTAGTCACTAAAATAACAGAAGTTTTTGCATTTCCCTTTTTATTCCATTCAAATGCTACAGAAAGAATTCTATGATCCGGATTATCTTCCTTAAATATTTCTTTTATTTCATTAGAAATGCCCCTAGAAATTGCAATTCTAACTTTGCCCCGTCCTTTGCCCATAGAAACACCGCCATTAAATAATGCAGTGCCAGTCATTGAGTCTAAAGTTCTGGCAAATTCTCTTGCGTTTAGATTAATTACCTGACTGCCTCTTTTAAAATGATCAAGTTCTTCCAGAACAGTCATTGGGATTACAATGTCATGTTCCTGGAATTGGTTTATGCATGTCGCATCATGCAATATAACGTTTGTGTCAAGGATAAATATTTTTGTTTTTTTGATTGGTTTTGGTGAAGAGACAACATTTTTAATTTTCATTAAACATACTCAATTATATTTCTGCAAATATTATGAAATAAAAATTGCATAACAAGTATTGAGGGAAATTTAATGATTAAATTTGGATTAAATATTTTTTAATAATAAAAATATTGTCATTAAGAAAATAATATTAATCAACAAAATTATCCTAGATTGTTTTTATAAAACCGGTTATATAAAAGACTTATACAACCGGTTTATACTATTCTAAAAGACTATATTATTTTGTCGAAGAATTAAGAAGACTTTCAATACTAAGAGGTCCGGATCCGAAATTTGCAATAACCATTGCACCTCCTAGCATTGCAATATTTTTCATAAACATTGCCATTTGCATTTGCATCATCATTGGATCCTTTACTGTCCAGAATTGATGCATCATTAAAGTTACTGGGATTAGAAATATTATAATTAACAATGCTCCCCATTTCGCTTTAAATCCTGTCGCTATACTTAATCCTCCAAT
Source organism: Bacteroidota bacterium (assembly GCA_021783875.1). Classification (GTDB taxonomy): domain Bacteria; phylum Bacteroidota; class Ignavibacteria; order Ignavibacteriales; family Ignavibacteriaceae; genus FEN-1297. The sequence goes on along the minus strand of JAJXTM010000040.1, from coordinate 10,152 downwards.
CAATGCCATTAGACCTGAAAGAGGCACTACAATTGAAGAAAGCGGAACGCCTTGGGAGGCAGCATATCCAATTGAAGCTGAAGAAAAGTGATTAGGACCCGCAATTATAAAAATTAATGAAAAAAATATTCTACCTGTTAAAACAATGTATTTCATAATGTATTTTCCTTATTTTAATTTAATGGATAATCTATGTAACCCTTTTCACCAGGGGTATAAAATGTATCTTTATCTGCAACATTTAGGTGAAACCTATTTTTTAATTTATCTACAAGATTTGGGTTTGATATAAATAACCTGCCAAAGGCAACAAGATCACCTTTCTGTTCAACTAAATCTTGCTCGGCTTTGTTTATATCATATCCACCTGATAGAATAAATGTTCCTTTAAATTTTTCTCGTATTAAAGGCTTAATAGCGGGATCTAAATCTGGTGCCCCTAATGCACTATGATCCGCTACATGCATGTATAATATACCTAAATTATTAAGTTTCTCAGATAAAAGTGAATATGTTTCATTAATCTCATCATAAAAAGTTAAATCATTAGATACACCATAAGGAGAAACTCTTATCCCTACTCTATTTGCACCTATAGATGAAGTAACTTTTTCCGCAATTTCAACAGCGAACCTGATTCTATTTTCTATAGTTCCGCCATATTGATCTTCCCGCTTGTTTGCTGCTGGGTTAATAAATTGCTCAATTAAATAGCCGTTTGCTCCGTGTAGTTCTACTCCGTCAAAGCCAGCTTCAACTGCAAGTTTGCTGCTGCGGGAATATTCCTGTATAGTATCTTGAATATCCTTTATTGTCATTTCCTGAGGAACAGGATATGGCTGTAATTGTTTTTGATCTGTCCAGGTTTGACCTTTTAAACCGATTGCAGATGGAGCAATAATTTTGCCATTTTCGGGTAAATTAAGCGAATGACTAACTCTTCCTGTATGCATTAACTGCACGAAAATGTGTCCCCCGTTTGAATGCACTGCATCGGTAACCTTTCTCCATCCCTTAACATGCTCATCATTGAAAAGACCAGGAATACGAGCATAACCTAGTCCGTTGGGTGAAGGCGATGTACCTTCGGTTATTAAAAGTCCAGCATCTGCACGCTGTTGATAATATTTAGCCATAATTTCATTAGGAATATTATTGACGGCTCTGCTGCGAGTCATTGGTGCCATTACTATTCTATTCTTAATTGTTATGCGTCCAAGTTTATATTCACTAAACAATAAGTTTTTCATTTTTCTTCCTTTTATTATTTTAAGATATCTATTTAAATCTTTTCCCTAATATTATGACATATTGACACATTGAAATACATCAATATATACATTTAAAATTTTTTTATATTAAAATCGCTTTTGATATTAAATCACCGAACTCTTTAAGTGTCTTTTTATTAATGGATATAATAGAATATCTGCCATTTTTAACTACATCAAGCAGCCCTGCGTCAGTCAATATCTTTAAATGATGAGAAACTGTGGGTTGTGAAAGCTCAGCAATTTTTTCAGCCTCGCTGCAAGTTATACTTTCTCGTTTAGCGATTTCACCTAATATTTTCAATCTGCTCTTATCAGATAAAGCTTTTGCAATTTTTACTATATTATCTTCATTTGTAATTATATTCATATATCTAAATATATCAATATAAAGAATTAAGTCCAATGGAAATTTAAATTTTATTTGCTATTGTGATTAATTGCATATTGTTTGTACACCATAAAGTACATTCTCTCACACTAGTTGATTAAATTTTTTCAATTAATTTATAAAATAATTCTTATTATCTTTGTATAACAAAAAATTATTAAATGAATGCGCCCATAGTTCAACTGGATAGAACGTCGGATTCCGGTTCCGAAGGTTGAGGGTTCAATTCCTTCTGGGCGCACCAAATTGAATTCAGTTTTTATTAAAAATTTGATTGAAGAAAATATTTTCAGTAATTATAATGAAAATTCTAATTTTATTATTAAATTCACTGATCAATTTTTTTTCTTCTTGTTACTAAGTGATAATATTTTAAAATAGGAATTATTAAAAATGCTGACAAAAAAGAAAAAGCTTTCTAAAAAGGAAATTAAACAAGATAAACTTGTTACATTCTATTATAAAGCATATGGTTATTTTGAAGAAAATAAAACAAAAATATTATACTATATCGTTGGTTTGGTTGCAGTAGTTGCTTTATCTGTATTCTATATTTACCATCGCAATCAGCAAAATAAGGAAGCTGGATTAGAACTCTCTCGCGTAATTCCTTCTTTTGATTCTGGTTCCTATCTTGAAGCAATTGAGGGAAGAGCTGGTTCGCAAAATACTGGGTTAAAAAAGATAGTTTCTGATTTTGGAGGTACGGAAAACGGAGAAACAGCAAAAATTTATCTTGCCGATTCTTATAATATGCTTGGAAATTACGATGAAGCATTCAAATATTATAAAGATTATTCCGGCAGCATTGATATGTACAAAGCTACTGCACTTGCTGGTCAGGGAGGATATTATGCATCTAAGGGTGAATTTGAAAAAGCTGCTGAATTTTATGCAAAAGCTTCAAGAGTTTCCCGTAGTGATGTTCTTAATCCCGGTTATCTTCTCCAAGCCGGTATAAACTATCTAAAAGCCGGAAAAAATTCAGATGCTAAAGATGAATTAACGGCAATCGGTAAGGACTATATATCTTCTCCGGAATATAGGGAAGCGAACCAATATTTATCTCAATTGGAATAAATTCATTATCCAATTAATAATATACTTCATGTACGCCGCAAAAATTTCAATTATTGCGGCTTTTTTATTAAAAATTGACTAAAAAATCAAAAAATAACACAATTTTTAATTAAAATTGTAGAAATTGAATATTAATGATTCCTTGACTTTCAGGCAGTATATATCTATTTTTTTGACCTATTTTATCCACAATTATATATTAGATTATGGCAGATACTTCAGATTTTAGAAATGGTCTTATTATAAAGTTTAAGAATGACCTCTATTCGATTGTTGAATTTCAACATGTTAAACCTGGCAAGGGTGGTGCTTTCGTTAGAAGCATGCTCAAAAACTTAAAATCAGGTAAAGTTCTAGACAATACTTTTCGTGCCGGTGAATCTGTTGAAGTTGTCCGCGTTGAAAGAAGAAAATATCAATATCTCTTTAGAGAGAATGATTTTTTAGTTTGTATGGACAACGATACTTACGAACAAATTAATGTTCCTATTGAATTATTCGGAAATGGGGTTGCTTATCTTAAAGAAAGTGAAGAAATTGAAATTTTATTCAACGGGGAAGAAATAATTACTGTAGAAATACCAATTTTCGTAAACTTAAAAGTAGTTGAAACCGAACCGGGATTTAGAGGTGATACTGCAACAGGTGCAAATAAACCTGCTAAACTCGAAACTGGCGCCACAATCAACGTCCCACTTTTTATTAATATAAACGATTTTTTAAGAGTAGATACTAGAACCGGAGGTTACGTTGAAAGAGTTAAATCTTAAAAAGGAGAAATTATGGATTTAAATCTCATTAAAAAGCTTGTAAAAATTGTTGATACAAGTGAAATTACCGATCTTGAAGTTGAAGAAAATGGTTTAAGAATTAAAGTTGCAAAAAAAATTCGCTCATTTAAAAATTATGAACAACCTCAGGTAGTTATTGGACATACCCCAATTACTGAGGTACCTCCAGCTAAAAGTAATGTTGATAATAATTTATCTGGTGAAGAAAAGCCAGCCAATGCCCACGAAATTAAATCTCCTATTGTAGGTACTTTCTATAGATCTCCTGCTCCGGATGCCGATCCATATATTCAAGTGGGCGATACAATTTCTCAGGGTTCAGTTTTGTGTATAGTCGAAGCAATGAAACTTATGAATGAAATTGAATCTGATGTCAGCGGAAAAGTCATAAAAATATTAGCAGAAAATGGAAAACCGGTTGAATACAATCAACCCTTATTTTTAATTCAAACCAGCTAATTCATTTCTTTAAGATATTGAGGCAAGTTTGTTTAATAAAATTTTAATCGCCAACCGTGGCGAAATTGCATTAAGAATTATACGTACATGTAAAGAATTAGGCATAAAAACTGTTGCTGTATATTCAGAGGCAGATCGGGAATCACTTCACGTAACATTTGCTGATGAGGCTGTGTGTATTGGCCCTGCACAAAGCAAAGAAAGCTATTTGAAAATTCCACTTATTATCTCTGCTGCTCATATTACTGGTGCTGATGCAATTCATCCTGGTTATGGATTCTTAGCTGAAAATGCCAGTTTCTCCGAAATTTGTGCAGAATCAGATATTAAATTTATAGGTCCTACGCCGGAAATGATAAACGCAATGGGTGATAAAGCGTTTGCCAAAAATACTATGAGAAAAACAGGTGTCCCTGTTGTCCCCGGAAGTGATGGAGTGGTAAAAGATGTTGCTGCTGGTAAAATAATTGCCGAAGAAATTGGATATCCGGTCATCATTAAGGCATCTGCCGGCGGGGGCGGTAAAGGTATGCGAGTTGTTTGGGCAAAAGATGAATTTGATAATGCTTTTCAAATGGCACAGAATGAAGCCGGCTCCTCTTTTGCAAATTCTGACGTTTATATTGAAAAGTATATCGAAAACCCACGTCATGTCGAAATCCAGGTCTTAGGAGATTCCTTCGGTAATGTTTATCATTATGGTGAAAGAGATTGCTCTGTTCAAAGAAGGCACCAAAAACTAATTGAAGAATCACCCTCTCCTGCACTTGATCAATTTTTAAGAGAAAAAATGGGCGAAGCTGCAAAGCTTGGCGCTCATGCAGTAAATTATGAGGGTGTGGGAACAGTGGAATTCCTCCTGGATAAACATAAAAATTTCTACTTTATGGAGATGAATACACGTATTCAAGTCGAACATCCTGTAACTGAATTTGTATATGGAGTCGATTTAGTCAGACAGCAAATTCTTGTCGCTGCTGGAGAAAGAGTCGAAACTTTACCTCAAAAACCTATAGGTCATAGCATAGAATTTAGAATTAATGCTGAAGACCCTGAAAAAGGATTTAGACCATCACCAGGAAAAATTACTTCAGTTCATTTCCCTGGTGGATTTGGAGTGCGCGTTGATTCTCATATTTATAATTCATATACTATTCCACCATTTTATGACTCATTAATAGCTAAACTAATTGTTTGGGGTCAAGATAGAAATCATGCCTTGGCTCGTGCTAGAAGAGCACTCGAAGAATTCGTTGTTGAAGGTATCAAAACTACAATACCGTTTCATCTCCAAGTTTTGAAAGATGAAAGATTTATTAGTGGAAATTTTGATACTGGATTTTTAGATAATTTTTTCAAAGAATAAAAAATAAATCTGTGAGGTTACTATGAATTTCCCTGAAAATTTAAAATATACAAAAGAACACGAATGGCTTGCTGTTGAAGGTAATACCGGCATAATCGGAATTACTGAATATGCTCAAGGGGAACTTGGGGACGTCGTTTTTGTCGATATCGATCCTAATGTTAAAAATATTGTAAGTGGTGCTGCATTTGGAACTATCGAAGCTGTCAAAACAGTCAGTGATATTTATGCACCTGTTGATGGTAAAATCATTGAAATTAACAGTGCTCTTTCTAATTCACCGGAATTAATAAATAGCGATCCTTATGGTACTGGGTGGATGGTAAAAATTGAGATTACAAATCCTTCACAGCTTAATGATCTGTTGGATGCTGGTGCCTACAAAAATTTAATCGGTCAATAAAAAGTACGGATTTACTTCATATCCTATTCCCGGAAATTTTATTATTTTATCTTTATAAAAATAAATTCCGGATTTTCAAAATAATTAATGCGGAAAATCCAAATTTTTGGATTTTGATTATAATTTAAAATTATTTTAACCTGAATACAATGAAAAACAACGATAAAATTCTAATAATCGATTTTGGTTCACAGTATACTCAATTAATAACAAGAAGAGTCAGAGAAGCGCATGTGTATTCAGAAATATTTCCGAATACAATTACTCTGGAAGAAGTAATTAAAATGAAACCCACCGGAATAATTTTAAGCGGCGGACCAATGAGCGTTTATGATTCCGGCTCTCCCCAATTAAATCCCGAAATTTTAAGAATCGGTATTCCTATCCTTGGTATTTGCTATGGCCTGCAATTAATTTGCAAAGAGTTTGGCGGAGTTGTCGAACCAGCTAAAGATAGAGAGTATGGTAAAACTGTATTGAGATTAACGGAAGACTCAAAGTTGTTTGAAAATGTTATTCGAAATTCAATCGTTTGGATGAGCCACGGTGATTATTTAACCAAAGTTCCGGATGGATTTGTCGTTATCGGTCAATCAGACCATTCTCCAATTTGTGCAATCGGAGATGAAGAAAAAAATATCTTTGGTCTCCAATTTCATCCGGAAGTTGTTCACTCTGTTGAAGGTCGAAAAATTATAAAAAATTTTCTTTATCGAGCCTGTCAGTGTAAGGGGGATTGGACACCTCAAAATTTTATCGATGACAATATCGAGAAAATCAAAGACAAAGTTGGAAATTCTAAAGTTATTTGTGCTCTTAGTGGAGGGGTAGATTCAACTGTTGCCGCAGTCCTAATAAAAAAAGCTATTGGTGAAAACCTTATCAGTATTCATATTGATACCGGATTAATGCGTAAAAACGAAAGTGAAAAAATTGGTAAAATGTTTGATGAAAAATTAGATCTTCATCATATACATATTGATGCCTCATTACGATTTCTCAAAAATCTAAAAGGAGTTGTCGATCCAGAACAAAAAAGAAAAATTATAGGTAACACTTTTATTGAAGTGTTTGAAGAAGAAGCAAAAAAACATGGTGATGCAAAGTTTTTAGCTCAAGGTACTTTATATCCTGATGTGATAGAATCAATGCCGGTTAAAGGTGCCTCTGTTACAATAAAAACTCACCACAATGTTGGTGGTCTACCTGAAAAAATGAATTTAAAACTAATTGAACCCTTTCGCGAATTATTCAAGGATGAAGTAAGAAGTGTGGGGAGAGAACTAAATGTTCCTGAAGAATTTATCGAAAGACATCCTTTCCCGGGTCCTGGCTTAGCAGTTAGGGTTATCGGAGAAGTAACAAAAGAAAAGCTAGATATTTTAAGAGAAGCTGACGATATATTTATTAATGAAATTAAAAATGCTGTATTATATAATCAAATATGGCAGGCATTTGCAATTTTATTACCTATTCAAACTGTGGGCGTAATGGGAGATCTTCGCACATATGAGTTTGTTGCTGCACTTCGTGCCGTAAATTCTACAGATGGGATGACCGCAGATTGGTTCAAATTTGATCATAATTTTCTTGAAAATGTTTCCAATAAAATCATCAATAAGGTTCGCGGAATTAACAGGGTTGTTTATGACGTTAGCTCAAAACCGCCATCAACAATTGAATGGGAATAATTCAAATTGGATTCAAAACTTCAAATTGATCATAAAATGAAATCTGCCCTTTCATATGAAAACGATGGAATGCTACTTCATGCATTGCAAATATATATATCATTAACTGAGGAATATCCTGAATTTAATGATGCATATATAAAACTTGCACAATTATATGAAAAACTTGGAAACTTAAAATCCGCTATTAAAACTTTTAATGCTTTGTTTGAAAATAATTCAGATGATGGCGAAAATAGGGTATACTATGCACAATTTCTTTTAAAAAATTCATTATGGGATGAGGCTATAAATTCATTGAATTTTGTTGATCCTTCGAAGGTTCCTATGGCAGCTTTTTTTATCGGTTACTCACATTTTATGCTTAATGAATTTGAGCTGTCTAAGTTGAATTTTTTAAATTTTATTTCCATTGAAGAAAATTCCGAACTTGCTCATCAGGCATATATTTATATTTCAAAAATTGAACTTAAGCTTTATAACTTTGAAACTGCTTTAGAATATGCCAAAAAGGCAGAAGTACTTTATGCTAATTTCTGGGAGCTTAATTATTTATATGCTGAGATATATCTGAATTTAGAAATGTATACTCACGCATCTAAAGCAATAGAAAAAGCTATAAATCTAAATCCTGAGGAATCGAATATATATCAATTGGCAGGAAAAATTTATCTTAAACTTGAACATTACAAGAAATCTGAAAAAAATTTTTTGAAGTTCATTGAATTAAATGAAAATGTCTCTTCTGAAGTTTACTCAAAACTTGCAGAAACTTGCTTTAAGTCAGGCAAGTTTTTAGAAGCACAGGCCTATTATGAAATTGCACTTAAAATTAATCCTTCTAATGAACATGCTATTTGGGGGAAAAAAAATGCTGAAGAATTTATAAATAAAAATTTGGTATCCGGTGTTTAAAGCAGTAATTATATGCATATTAGCAGCAATGCTTTTTCCCATTCGTATTAATGCCCAAAACGAAATTGATTCAGTCGGGATTCATAATGAATTTTATTCCGCACTTGATCTTTATAATAATAAAAAATTTGTAGAGTCTGAAAAATTATTTAATCAAATTAATACAGAGACTGTATTCAATGCATTCACAACAATATCCTATATATTTACTGCAAAATCATTTTTAAAATTAGGAGACATGGGGAACGCTGAGAAAATTCTTTATAGCTTTATTTCCAAATTTCCAAATAGCAATTATCTCAATGAAGCACAAATCATGCTTGCCAAAATTAATTTGGAGGACAAAAAGTATAATGTGGCATTTAAATACCTTGCTGATATAATTGATATTCCACAATCATCATATTATATGCAATATGCGAAATCTTTAGGCGAACCTTTAACCATAAACTTTTTGACACCCGTAGATATTCGTTCTATCTACGATTCTACATCCAACATGAACTTAAGACCTTATTTATTATATATTTTGGCAAAATATTATTACTACAATAACAAAATTGATAGTTCTAAATTAGTATTAGACAGCTTATTAGAAATATTCCCAAATTCAGATGAAAAAATTAAAGCTGAATCTTTGATGGAAGAAATAAAAAGTGAAAGTAATGCAAATTCTGGTGTGCCATTAATTGCAGTTCTTCTTCCCTTAGATAAACCTTCAAATGACTCACATAATTTTAATGCAGGTAATGAAATTTTGGAAGGGATAAAATTTGCTTTATCAGAATTCAATGACATGCACAGAAATAAAATCGGTTTGTTAATCAAAAATACAGGTAGGAATAAAGAAAAAATTGAAAAGATAAAAAGAGAAGTAGACAGCTTAAAATCTCTGAAAGTTATAATTGGTCCAATTTATAGTGATGAGGTAAAGGAAACCTTAGAGACCTTCAAAAACATATCGATCCCAATTATCTCTCCAACAGCAACTGATGAGGGTTTAACTGAGATGTACCCTGATTTTTTCCAAGCAAACCCGACTTTTGTAATTCGGGGAGAAATTATGGCCGAATATATATATTTTGTCGAAAATAAAAGGAAAATTGCAATATTAAATTCGGAGGGTAGCTATTCCGAAACATTGGCAAATTCCTTTGCAAAAGAGTTTGAAAAACTTGGCGGAAAAATTATTATTTGGCAAAAATTTAAGCCGGATAACATCAACCTTTCTGACCAAATAAATAAAATTGCGAAAGATTCTCTTTCACTTCAGGGTGTTTATTTACCGTTAAATAATAGCCAAAATGTTGCAGCAATTTTATCACAATTTCTTTCATCAAACCTCAATTTAACAATATACGGAAATCAAGACTGGCTTCAGGCTAAAGGACTAGAAACTTCTTCAGATTTGAGCGATAGACTTACAATTTCTTCAGATTATTTTTTAGATTATAATGATTCGACTTTCCAACAATTTCAGAAAAAGTTCTTTGTCCGCTCCGGATTAGATATAAACCGAAATGTCTTATATGGATATGATATTACAAATTATGTATTAAGCTTTTTGAATAATGCAGACATAACCAGGAGTGAATTAAAAAATAAACTGGAATCAAAAGAAATATTTAAAGGACTTCATAATAATATCTATTTTGATAAAAGCAGGATTAATAAATTTATCAATATTATTCGTTATAAAAATGGTAAATTTGAACTTATAGATAAGTTTAAGGCTGGTTAATAAATAAAAGGGGGAAAATATGTTTAAAGTTAAAGAACTTCCAA
>JAJXTM010000326.1 GCA_021783875.1 Bacteroidota bacterium | reverse complement strand
ATTGCTTAGCTCAATTAAATTGCTGGAAGAGAATAAAATAAAAATATTCGGCATTTCTACTACTTCATTCAGAATTTCATTTCTTCTTACCGATGAGATTGTTAATTTTTCAGCTCAGCTATTTCATCGGAAATGGATTGAAGAAATTTCGTAAATTTGTATGTAAAATTTTAAAAGGAATAAATCTAACTCAAATATGAAAAATTTAATTGTTCAAAAATACGGTGGAAGCTCAGTTGCCGATTCTATTAAACTTAAGAAAGTCGCTGAGAAAGTTTCCGGTAGAATTAAAAAAAATTTCAAGCTTGTTGTAGTTGTATCTGCTATGGGAAAGACTACTGATAATTTAATAAAGCTATCTAAAGAAGTTTCAAATAATCCCGTGCCGAGGGAATTAGATATGCTTTTGACTACAGGCGAGCAAGTGTCAGCTTCACTTTTGGCAATTGCTTTAAATGATATCGGGATAAAAAGTAAATCCCTTAATGCATTTCAGGCAGAAATCCTTACAACAGGTGATTTTAATCAGGCGCGGATAAAGAATCTAAAAATTAAAAAAATAAGAAATCTTCTTAAAGAATTTGATGCGTTAATCATTACCGGATTCCAGGGGATTACAGAGGAAGGAGAGATTACCACCCTCGGTAGGGGAGGTTCCGATACTTCTGCAGTAGCGCTTGCGGCTGCATTAGGCGCTAAGTGCGAGATATATAGCGATGTAGCCGGGATTTATTCTACCGATCCCAGACTGCATCCCGCAGCTAAAAAATTAAAATATATTACTTACGATGAAATGCTTGAAATGTCAAGCTTGGGGGCAAAAGTTCTTCATAGTCGTTCTGTAGAAATAGCAAAAAAATATGGCATTACAATTTATTGTGGCTCAACATTTTCAGATGAGGAAGGAAGTTTCGTTATGAAAAAAAATATAGAACAACCGGTTGTATCCGGATTAAGTGTTATGGATAATCAAACTCAGGTCACCTTATCAAATCTTCCCCTTGATTTTACTTTGGTGCATCAGATATTTGAAAAGGTAGCTAAGGAAGGTCTGAATGTGGACATGATATCAATAATTAGCAATAGCGGATTAAATATATCCTTTACTGTGATTGAAGATAAAAAAACGCATGTCTCTAAGGCACTTTCGCAAATATTAAAAGGCATGAAAGGTTTTAATATCGATTATAGTTCTGGCTATTCAAAAATATCAATCGTGGGAATCGGAATGAAATCAAGCAGCGGTGTTGCTTCGCAATACTTTATGGCGCTTAAGGATATTCCGGTTAAACTTGTAACTACATCGGAAATCAAAATTTCCTGCTTAGTAGAAGAAAAATATAAAGATAAAGCAGTAAAATCATTAATCTCAACATTTGAACTTTAAAGGTGATATTATTACCCCAATTGAACTTAGGCATATATTACACCAAAATCCTGAATTATCTTTTCATGAAATTGAAACAACTAAACTTTTAACTGAAGTTATTTCAAAACTCCCCGGATCTTCGATATTAAAAATACATACTCCTATGAAGACCGGATTATTAGTCGAATATAAAGTAAATAAAAATAATTTTTTACTGTTTCGCGCTGATATTGATGCCTTGCCCATAATTGAAGAGAACCAAATTGATTTTCGATCGCAAAATAGTAATATGCACGCCTGTGGGCATGATGTGCATGCTTCAATACTTTTTAGTTTTTTGGAATATGTGCTGGAAAATAATATTCAACAGAATATTCTTTTCTTATTTCAGCCGGCAGAAGAGAGCGGGGGAGGAGCAATGGAATTTTTCAAATCAAGAATATTCGAGAAGTTCAAAATCAGTAATGCTTTTGCTCTTCATGTCAGCGATGAATATTCTGCTGGAGTTATTGCATCGACTAAAGGAGTATTATTTGCATCTTCACTTGAAGTGGATATTAATTTTAATGGAGTAAGTGCCCATGTCGCTTTCCCTCAGGCAGGGAAAAATGCTTTTAATGCATTAAGATTGTTTCTTGATTCGGTCGATAAATTACCAGGTAATATTTCTGAACCATTTATATTCGGAGTGGGTAGAATTGAATCAGGTGAAATTAGAAATATTATTCCCGGTAATTCCAGATTGGAAGGTACTATCCGCGGTTTGTCTATTTCTCAAGTCAATTTATTTTATAAAAAGCTTGTTGATATACTTGAAGGAGTTTGTCAAATCACAGGTGTCAATTATAAAGTAGTAAAAGGAGCTAGTTATCCTGAGGTCATAATTGACTATAATCTTTTTGAAAAAATAGTTCCAGCAATTTCAACTGAATTTAATTTTATTGACTGCGGTTATAAGATGACAGGTGAGGATTTCGGATATATTTCTCATCAATATCCTTCATTTATGTTCTGGCTCGGCACAAATTATGGAGAAAAATTCGGTTTGCATAATCCTAGATTTCTTCCAGATGATTCAATAATTGAAATTGGTAAAAAAGCTTTTGTATCAATTCTAAAAACTATAATGTAATTTATTCTTTTTCAACCATCACACATCCCGCTGGAATTTCCGGTTTAACTATTAATACATCTTCCTTTAGCAGAGCAACTTTGCCGGGTTCCATGCCTTTTTTCTTTATTACATATTTCCTTAAGGTATAAGATACCGGCACTATACCTGAAGTTTTTGCTTTACTATAATAAGCAGCTAGCGATGCAGCTTTCTTTAAAACACTTTTCTGTATGCCTTCTTTTACGTTATCTACTCTTAGAACAACATGAGAGCCCGAAACACTTCTTGCATGAAACCAATAGTCATTTTGTTTCGCAAATTTAACTGTAAGTAAATCATTATTTACACTGTCTTTGCCTACAAAGACATTATATTTCCCGTCAATAATAAAATTTCTGAATTTATCCTTTAATTCATCTTTAATTTCATTTGAAGCTGCCGCGGGTAGCTTTATTTCTTTCATAATCTTTTTTAATTCCTCAATGTTGGTGGTAACGGAAATTACTGCCATAAAATTTCTAATCTTTTCCATTTTATTGGAAACAATTATTAAGTCACTTTTAGCTCTTTCGAATTTAATTTTTTCATTCTTGGCTTTATCAAAATAGGATTCCGCATTTTTCTCGGGCGATAAAAATTTATCTAATTTAATATTTAGCAGAGTATCTTTATCGTAGATATTG
>JAJXTM010000039.1 GCA_021783875.1 Bacteroidota bacterium | reverse complement strand
ACTTTGAGTAGATTGTGAAAATAAAAATATGCTAACGGGATTTCCAGAAGGTACTTGCCCGCTGCTTGAAGTCGGAATCAAGTTAACTACGCCAGCAGAATAATTTGTTCCTGCATTAATAGTTACAGCTATAGTATCTTGTTGGTAGCCGGATTTTGAAACATAAATAGTAAAATTTGTATTGCTGCTCAGCTGAACGGAATCAGTAAATTTACCCAATGTATTTGTATATGTACTTAAGCTCAAAGAAGAGTTGAATATTTGAACAATCGCGCTATCGATCGGTATACCGGTAAGACTATTAATTACCTGTCCGGTAATTATACTTGATTGATTTGTGCTTGTTCCGCCGATGCCGGTAACAACAGTGGGTTCGGTAATTGTAGAATTTACTTTACAATTGTAATTCAGAATCGAAAAAGAAAATAGAAGTACGATTAATGCAATCGATTTCAATCTTACTGAGCGGAACATATAGTTACCTGATAAAAATTAAAATTGTTTTGAGTAAATTAGTTTTGCTTTATTCTAATGTCAAGTGTTTTCTTTATTGCAAAAAATGAGCGGGATTTCAAACTCCCTTAGTATTACCGGAAAGCATCTGCCAAACAGTTGTTAAGATAATCTGTATGTCCAACCAAAACGACCAATTCTCGATATACCAGAGATCATTTTCAATTCTGCTGATTGTTCTTTTTTTGTTTTCTTCATAATCATTTACATCACCTCTTAGACCATGTATCTGCGCCCAGCCCGATATGCCGGGTTTAACCCAGCTTCTAATTTTAATTTCATCAACCATATCTTCATAAATTTCATTAAATGCTATAGGGTGCGGTCTGGGTCCCACCACAGACATTTCTCCTTTCAGAACATTTAAAAACTGAGGCAATTCATCAATATTAGACTTCCTTAAAAATTTACCGATTTTAGTAACACGAGGATCATTCTCTTCGGTGGGCTGATACTCATCTATGCTCTTATTGTCAACATGCATAGTTCTAAATTTATAGCAACGAAATATTTTATTATTTGCACCTATTCTATCTTGAATAAAAAATACCGGACCTGGTGAAAATAATTTATTTAATATTGAGATTAGGGGTGTCAACCATGATAGTATTAATAAAACAGCAATAAACGAGAAAACAATATCGACTGTTCTTTTTACGAAACGCCAATGGAATTCATTAAGCGGTTCATTTCGAACCGTAATTACCGGGAAATTGCCTATCATGTTTATTTGAAATTTTTGAGAGACGAATTGAAAATAATCGGGAATAATGTTCGCTCTGACAGCATGCCTGTTGCAGGATTTTATTATTTTATCTAGCTGGTTTGAGGCATATATAGGCAATGCTATAATTACCTCATCAACATTATTTTCAACCAAAAGTTTATCGAGCTCGTTAATTTTTCCTATAATTTTTTTATCGCTCCCAGGTTGAATTTCATCGTCTAAAAATCCTAAGAAATTAAATCCGAAATCTTCATGGGCTAAAATTAGTTTTAAAAAATTTGTCCCGTTTTCTCCTGCACCAATTATTAAAACATTTCTAATGTTTTTTTCGCTGCCTTTAATCTTCCTGAATATATATTTTAAAAAATGAATTCGAATACTTACTAATAATATCAGAATCAACGAGTAAAGAATTATAAAATTCCTAGTGAATAAATCTTCTTTTACAATGAAAATAAACAAAACGGCAGTTAATGCCTGAACAATTGTGCAGCGCAAAATTTTAATAAACTGATAAGAGAAGTTTCTTACCGAGAAGTCTTCATAAAAATTAATAACATTAGAAAAGAAATACCATACAAAATTCAGAATTGCCATTAAGACAAACATATATTCCCGCGAAAGTAGAATTTTTAAGGACTGGGCAAGTATTGCCGAAACAACAAAAGAAATATTCAGCATCAGAAGGTCGGAAAATAATCTTAGATAAAAGGTAGATTTTTTATTTACCATCGCTTAATTTTTAAAAAACTCCTTTTCTTTGGTAAGAATGAATTTATAAATTTTTTCCTCAAATATTTTTCTATCGAATTGTTTTGCATAGGAATTTAAAAATTCCGAATCAAAGCTGCCTGCTAATTTTTCAAATTTTAGTACTGCATTTTTAATTGAATCAGGTTCTTGCCGGTCAAAAAGGATTCCTGTTTTATTATCAATAATAGTTTCTGCAGTACCTCCCTTATTAAGAGCTATTACCGGCGTACCGCTGGCAAGAGCTTCAATTGGCATAATTCCAAAATCCTCATCTGCAGCAAAAACGAAAGCTTTTGCTCTTTGCATATAATCATTCAATTTTGAGGAAGATTGGTATCCGGCGAATTCAATGTTTTTTGTTGAAATAGATTTTAATTTAGCTTCGTCCGGTCCTTCACCGATAATAATTAATTTTTTGTCCGGCATTTTCGAAAAGGCTTCGATTATTAAATCAATTCTTTTATAAGGTACAAATCGGGAAGCTGTCAAAAAGTAATTATCTTTTGATGCACCGAACTTAAACTTTTCTACATCGACCGGGGGATAAATCACAATTGAATCTCTTCTGTATGTTTTTCTAATTCTTGATGCAATGTAATTTGAGTTTGCTACAAATTCATCCACTCTGTTTGAAGCTGCTACATCCCACAATCTAATATAATGCAGAACAGCTTTAGCAATCATTCCTTTCAGACCTTTTGTAAGGTTTGCTTCACGCAAATATTGGTGAGTTAAATCCCAGGCGTATCTTACCGGAGTATGGCAATAGTTTATATGCAGCTGATTTGAGTTTGTTAATACACCTTTTGCCACTGCATGCGAACTTGAAATTATTAAATCATATCCGGAAAGGTCAAATTGTTCAATAGCGAAGGGGAAAAGAGGCAAATAGTTTCTATGTTTAGTTTTTATAGATTTTCGATTTTGAAGAAATGAAGTAATAGGAACTTTATTCTTTGTAACAATATTTTGTTCTTCCGGGGTAAGTAAGTTAAAAAGCACAAAAACATCGGCATCCTTCCAGATGTTAGTAAGTGATTCAACCACTCTTTCGGAGCCGGCATATCCGGCAAACCAATCATGAACTATTGCTGTTTTCAAAAAAATGTGTCCTATAAATTAACTGAGTTAAAAAGTCTTTCATACTGCAGTGAAAATTCGGTAAGATTGAATTTATTCTCAACTGTTTTGTATGCGTTATTTCTGATTTCCGACATTTCTTTTGTATAAATATTTCGGATACAATAATTTAACACTTCAAAAAGTTTTTCATCATTGTTAATCGGAATCAAAAAGCCGTCAAATTTGTCCGTAATTATTTCCTTTGGTCCGCCAGTATCGGAAGCAATAACAATTTTCTTAAATGCCATTGCTTCTAAAACTGTGAAAGAAAATGCTTCGGCTATAATGGAATAATTAACTATAATATCAACTTCCGAATATATATTTTCTTTTGATGTTTCAAATCCACAAAAGCATATATTTTCTTTGATTTTCAAATTATTAATTAAATTATCAAGTTCCGACTTATATAACAATGAATCCGGTTCGGCAGGTCTAATTGTTCCATAAATTTTTAAGATTATATTTTTATTATTTGATATAATCTTACTAAATGCAATAATTACTTTATCAATTGATTTTAATCTTATTATGCTACCGACAATTCCGATTTTAACAATGTTACCAGCTTTAATTTCAGTATTCTGATCAAGTGGTAGTTCCATTGCATGACGAATTGTTATAATATTATTTTTTATCTTATTTTTTAAAATATTTTTAATATTTTCTTCGACAGATAAAGAAACGCAAACCAATTGGGGATTAAAATGATTTAACATTTTTAATACTTTAGATTCAATCGAATCATCCCGGTAAATAAGGTGCTGTACGATTATTATTTTTTTCGAAAATAAAAGAGACGGCAAAAGAGATTGCAGCGCTGCAAAGTTGCCGTTGGCTAGGATAAAGTCAATTTTATATTCAAATATTGTTTTAATTAAATTAATTAACGAAAGGAGAATATTAAGCGAGATTTTCAATATTAAAAAAATTGACCAAGATCCATTTTCTTTAAATATTTTCTTTAAACTTTTAACGGAAATTATTTTAGTTCTTCTTTTAACAAATTCTTCATAAGACTCGCCCGGCGGCGAGACTATAATGAATTGGTAATTTTTGACATTTTCAATTAATCTCATTAAAAATTCTTCGCCCCCGCCCCAGCTATCTGCGACCGATACTACCAATATGTTTCTTTGTTTAGATTTCATATTAACATAAACAATTTACTTTTATCTGCGAGAGACAAAGCTCCGACATATAAATATGTAAGTGCATGAAAAGTATTCCTTGCAAGTCTGATAAAAATATTTTTGTTTCTATAATAACTATACTTCCGCAAATTTAAGTTCCTTTTCAAGGATAGATAATCAAGTCTTGCTTGTTTTGTCTGCCAATCAGCGGAGGATTGGTTTTTATGAATCCGGTAATAAGAATATATACGCGGAATAAATCCGAACTCTCCAACATCAGAAAGGCGAAGCCAAAGGTCATAATCTTCAACAGCCTTCAATTTAATATCTTCGTCAAAGCAGCCTGCTGATTTTATAGCTTCTGTTTTAACCAGAACCGAAGAGCAGGTAATTGAATTTCCCTTCGCGGTTAAATCTTCTTTAGTGACAGCCGCTTTGTGCAATAAGGGTAAAACTTCAAAAAGCGGAGAAAAAACATTTACCTCTCCTATTGTCAGGCTCATAGAATATACTAAAATTTTATCAGGATTATTTTGGAGGTATTTTACCTGATAAAAAAGTTTATCCTTATTCCAAACATCATCCCCATCGAGAAAAGCAATCAAACTTCCGGAAGATTTATTAATTCCAAAATTTCTGGGGGCAGCTGGTATTCCTGTGTGTTCAATTTTATAATACTTAATGCGTATTTCTTTTTCTGCATACGCTTTGATTATATTCAGAGTATTATCATCCGATGAATCATCAACCAAGATAATTTCATAATTTTTAAAGGTACTATTTAATACTGAGTTTATAGTATTACCAATAAACTTTTCAACATTAAATGTTGTTATTATGACCGAAACAAGCGGTGTGTTTTGGTTATTCATCAAATTAGTTAATGATTTGGTCTACTAATTTCTTAAGATACATTTGGGCGCTATGATCTTTTTGAGATCGTTGATAGCCTTTGTCCGCAATAGAGTTCCTTAGTTCATTATTTTTCAGAAAGAATTTTACCGTATTTGCGATTTGTCTTTCGTTTTCATAAACAGCGATTTCCTCATCAATTTCATAAACTTGATTTAAACCCGGGATAAAATAGCTAAGTTGAAATCCGCCGCATGCATTTATTTCATAATGTCTGCCTTTGACCTGCTCTTTATTTTTTCTTAGAAGAAGAAGTTGTTTTAGGTTTTTAAAAGAAGGAATGGCATACAGCAGAAAAGATAAGTCGTAACTAGCAGCATTAGAAAGATTTAAATTAATTTTAGATTGATTAAAAACATTAATCATCTCTTCCTGTGAAATCCAGTTTCCATTTTTGCCCCAGCCCCTGCCATAAAATTTCACATTTAACCCTTCTTTTTCCAATAAATGTTTAATCCAATTTCTAAGCGGGCTATAGCCGCCAACAAAAGAAACGTCAATATTTTGAGAAACGTTTAGTTTTTTATAAATAGACGAATTAAATCCAAAAGGCGAATAAATTACATTATTCATTCCTTCAAGAAGGTATTGCTTATACATGTAATAATCCGGAGTAGAAAAAAAATCAAAATATTTTATCCAGTGTCGTACAAATTTTTGTCTCCACGGATCATCGAAAAAATATATAAGTGTTTTCGTTTTTCTTCTTAATGATGAGACAGTTTCCTCATCAAATTGATTTTCCCATAAAATACAAAAAATTGAAATATCCGGTTTTTCCGAAAGTATAAGTTCCCTCAATTTTTTATTCATCATATCCATGCCGGACTGTTTGACCTCAGAGTAATAATCATAAAGTAGAATATTTTCTTTACCATATACATCACAGAGGGGCAGATAGAGGTTGTAATATTCATAAGAAAAACCGCGTTCTTCAACGCCGTAATCATACTTCATTATTGCAAGAGCTATTTTCATAATATTATTATATATCAGTCTGAAGAAAATTTAATTTCTGAAATTATTTTTTTATTAATAAAATTCACATAAATAAGATAAATTATTCCTACAATTAGCACTGTATAGGCAACACCGTTAATACCAAAATTTTTAATGAGATACACATTCAGAATAACCGAGATTATACCGATTAGTATTTTGGGGGGAAGATATTTATTAGGCAGATTAAGAGCCATTCCTAAGACAGTATGCGCCTGACCGGTTAAAAACATTCCTGTGCCAAAACATAATAGGGGTAATAAATACCAATATACCGTATAATACTTATTGCTGACCAATGAAATAAATTCTCTGCCTAAAAAGTAGGTAATAATAGTTGATAAAACAGAAAGAGTAAATATTACAAGCATGTTAATTCTGATATAATGAAAACCTGTTTTTACATTTTCAATATTATTCAAATCGGCATATTGTTTAAAAATTATAGGCGTTGCAAAATCATTAATTATGTTATTAGGAATAATTATAAGACCATTAACTATAGCCATCATAATTGCATAAATACCAACGTCAGCAGTAGAGAGAAATCCATTAATAATCCATTTTTCTCCATTAAGTTGAAGCCACCCGCTAAATCCCCATATCAAAAAGGGTAATACATAGCGAAAAAGTTTTGAAAACATTTCTTTTTGTGATGATTTTACGAATGTTTTTTCCTGTGGTTTTTCAATAGCAAGAAAACTTTCAAAGAATTTAATTTTTATTGCAGCAAACAGCATTGTATTTAAAATTAAAACAACAAATACATTCTTTACATCTAATAAATTAAAATATCTCAACAAAACCAGGTAGACTATAATTGCAGCTTTTTCCGAACCTTGAATTATTGAGTTTTGTTTACGTTTACGAACAATATTCAATACTGAATTAAAAAATTCATCTATTTTAAAGGTTACTATGTAAATTCCTGAAATTAAAAAAAACAACGGGGTTTGAGACAAACTAAATAGAGGAGAGAAAAAATAAAAAACAAAAGCAAACAAAATCAGGATAATGCCTGATGCGAAAAGCACTTTATATGTAAGTCGGACAAAGATTTTTGAAAGTGATAAATCAAGATAATGATAATAAAATCGTATAAACCCCTGCTGCAAGGGTCCGTAAAATAATAACCCGAAAAATGCCGTTATACTAACGACTAAGGTATAAATACCGTATTGATATGCGCCCATATTTGAAAGGATTTTTACAATAACAAAACTTAAGACAACTGTTGCTACCTGTCCGGCAAATACCCAGCTCATTTCAGAAACGGAATCGGGATTAATCTTTGAGCGGATTAGTTCATAAAGTTTTTTAAGCTGGTTCATTATAGAGACATTTAATTCGGATTTTAGTTATTATAATCAGGTTCTTTTTTGTTTTATTATTCATTTCCCGGAGTCAAATATAGAAAATTTTACTCTTATATTTATACTTTGTTATTGCGGGATTATCCTTAATTTTATTAGGTATTTTTATTCTTTTTTATTTTTCAGCTTAAATTTTGAAAATATCTTGTAAATATCATTAAAATATTCTTTAATATCTAAAAGCTTTTTTGGAAACAAAACATAAAATATCTTCTATCATAATCGCCAAAGACGAAGAAAACAATATTCGGCGGTGTATAGAAAGCCAGCTGAACTGTATTGATGAAATAATTCTTTTGGTTGATAATAGGACAACCGATAAAACTTTGGAGATAGCTAACTCATATTCAAGAGTTAAATGTGAACTAATAAAATGGCTGGGTTACGGCGGTACAAAACAATATGCAGTATCTCTTGCAAAAAATGAATGGATATTCTGGATAGATGCAGATGAAGTAATAACGACCAATTTATCTGATGAATTGAATGATTTTAAGACTATTTCTCCTGTTTATCCGGCATATACTGTACCACGACTGGCATATTTTCTTGGGCGATGGATAAAACACAGCGGATGGTATCCCGGCAGGGTTACTAGATTATTTAACAAAAATTTAGTTCACTTTAGTCAAAATAATGTGCATGAAAATTTAATTTTCTCAGGTAAAGCGGGTAATCTTCATAATGATCTTCTTCATTATACAGATCCTTCCATAAGACATTATTTTGAAAAATTTAATAACTACACTTCCCTTGCGGCTGATGAATTAGTAAGGAAAAATAAGAGTTTTTTTGCGGGAGATATTATTTTCAGACCATTTTTCATTTTTATAAAAATGTACTTCATAAAGTTTGGATTTTTAGACGGTATTCAAGGTTTTATGCTGGCTATATTTTCATCATCCTATGTTTTTACAAAATATTGTAAATTTTGGGAAGCAAAAAAATCCGGCAATAATAATAACGGAAAAGAAGTGAAAAAATGACTATAGGAATAATAGCAAATATAAATAAGCCAGAAGTTGTTGAGGTAGTTTCGAATATAATCAAAAAGATTAAATCCAATAGAATGGATTTCCTTATCAGCGACACACTGCTGCCCAAAAAGGAATTGTTTTCTGAAAAGATTAACAAGTCCAATTTTGTTATAAACGGAAAACTTTGCAAGAATTCGGATATAATAATATCAATCGGCGGTGACGGCACCATGCTGGCTACTGCATACGAAGCACAATTTTATAATACGCCCGTGCTTGGAGTTAATTTAGGAAAGCTTGGGTTCTTAGTAGATGCCAATATTAATCAAATGGATGTTTTCATCGATGAAATAAAAAATGGAAGTTATGAAATTGAAGAAAGAATGATCATCGAAAGTCAATGCTGCGGACATAAAGTAGAAAAATTTTACGCTATAAATGATTTTGTAATTGATAAAGCCGGATGGCCAAAAATGATTGATATTGAAATATCAGTAGATGATGAATATCTGACCACTTTAGCTGCAGACGGTTTGATAATTGCTACTCCCACGGGATCAACCGGTTATTCACTATCCACAGGCGGTCCGATTGTAAGTCCCAGAACAGACGCAATAACTTTGTCGCCAATATCGCCGCACAGTTTAACAGTAAGACCAATTGTACTTCCGGGTAATCAGGAAATTACAATTAAAGCTAATTCTCTTTATAAAGAAATTCAGGTTAACTGCGACGGACAAAGAGTGTTTTCTTTTTCTCCGCCTTTGGAACTTAGAATTAAAAAAAGCCCTCGTCCGCTTAAGTTAGTTCACTCTTCTCTTTCGAGTTATTTCTCGACTCTTAGGAATAAGCTGTTATGGGGAATCGATCTACGAAAAAATAATTTTGACAGGAAAAATTAAATATGAAAAAAATATTTGTTCTTTTCGTTTTTTTATTTACCGGGATAAACATT
Source organism: Bacteroidota bacterium (assembly GCA_021783875.1). GTDB lineage: Bacteria > Bacteroidota > Ignavibacteria > Ignavibacteriales > Ignavibacteriaceae > FEN-1297. The sequence goes on along the minus strand of JAJXTM010000039.1, from coordinate 4,747 downwards.
ATGGCACAAACTAAAGACACGCTAACCACTGACGTTTTAACGGGCAGACCCATGCTGCTTGGAATTTGCAATAGAACCGCTTTAAATGATACAAGTTTTTCCTGGTGGTTTGAGTCGGAATATGATCTTTACAATATAGATTCGACTTCGCTTGAAAATATTTCCGGAAAAATGAAAGATATTAAAATTACAATCGTCATGGGAACATGGTGCAGTGATAGCAGAAGAGAGGTTCCGAGATTATTTAAAATTCTTGATTATATAAAATATCCCTCAGACAGTGTAAAAATTATTATGGTCGGCAGAGATATAAAAGGAAAAGGTAACGAAACCGACAGTTTAAATGTGGAAAGAGTTCCTTCTATTATTTTTTATCGAGATAATATTGAAATCGGAAGGATTGTAGAGTCCCCAAAGGAAACACTTGAAAAGGATATGATAGACATTATCAATAAAGAATAATTTTATAACTCAAGTTTGAACGGAACATATATGAACACATTTAAGAGTGACAATTTATTTAAGGAAGCATTAAGATATATTCCCGGCGGAGTTAACTCACCCGTAAGGGCTTTTAAGTCTGTTGGAAGCAGCCCACTGTTTATTACTAAAGGAATCGGATCAAAGATTATAGATGTTGACGGAAATGAATTTGTAGATTATATAGGAAGCTGGGGACCTCATTTATTCGGACATAATCCTCCTTTTATTAAAAAAGCCATATTAGATGCTATTGAAAACGGAACAAGTTTTGGGGCTCCAACTGAGCTTGAAGTAAAAATTGCAAAGTTAATATCAGAATTAGTACCTTCAATTGAAATGGTTCGGATGGTAAACAGCGGTACCGAAGCGACTATGAGTGCAATACGCACAGCACGCGGCTATACCGGCAGGGAAAAATTTATAAAATTTGAAGGCTGCTATCACGGACATGCAGATTATTTTCTTATTAAAGCCGGATCCGGAGCGCTAACTTTAGGAATTCCAACCAGCCCGGGAGTTACCAAAGGAAATGCTGCAGATACTCTTCTTGCCGATTATAACAACATAGATTCCGTTAAAAAATTAATTAAACAAAATAAGAACGAGATAGCGGCTGTTATTATTGAACCAATTGCAGGAAACATGGGAGTAGTGCGCGCATCGGATATCTTTATAAAAGAGTTAAGGCAAATTTGTGATCAAGAAAAAATTGTTTTAATCTTTGATGAAGTAATGACCGGATTTAGGGTAGCGCAAGGCGGAGCGCAGGAATTATTCGGAATTAAACCGGATTTAACGACATTCGGAAAAATTATTGGCGGCGGCTTACCGGTTGGAGCTTTTGGAGGTAAAAAAGAAATAATGGAAATGGTTGCTCCCAGCGGACCGGTTTATCAAGCCGGAACTTTAAGCGGAAATCCTCTTGCAATGGCTGCCGGATACGCTGCTCTTAGTTATATTAAAAACCATTCTGAAATTTATACAATTCTCGAAGAAAAATCTGCATATCTAGAAAACGGAATAAAGGATAATTTTAAGCTGCTAATGAAAAATTATTCTCTTAACAGAGTCGGTTCAATGTCGACATTATTCTTTGTGGAAGAAGAAGTTAACAGCTTTAAAACAGCTATAAAATCAGACACTGTATTATATGGGAAATATTTTAATGAAATGTTGAAACGCGGAATTTACCTTGCACCCGCACAATTTGAGGCGGCTTTTATCTCAACGGAACATTCAAAAGAAGATCTTGATAAAACTATAAAAGCTAATTTTGAATCACTTTCATTTATAAATTATTAGCCATTGCATAATGAATAGCGGAAAGTTATGAGATATATTTTTAAGGCAGCAAAAAAATTTTTGATATTTAATTTGATATTTAAAAATTTTTAACCAAATTTTAATGTCATTTTTTTAATAACATTAAAGGTCAATTATGAAAAAATTATTGCCACTTCTTTTTGTTGTTTACTTGTTGGGACTAAGCGCAACAGCGCAAGCACAATTTGATTTAAAATTTGGGGTGACTGCGGGTTTAAATTTTGCAAATATTAGCGGGAATGATGTTCCACCCGGAGCAAGCACAAAAACCGGATTAGTAATTGGCGGTTTAATGATATACAATTTTGCCCCAATGTTTGGATTACAGCCTGAAATATTATATTCAATGAAAGGATCATCGGGCGCAACACAGGGTGCAAGTTATACTATTACTGCTAACTATATTGAAATTCCTGTATTATTAAAGTATTATATTCCTTTGGCTCCTGGAGCACCAGTGAGCGCCAATATTTATGCTGGACCTGATTTTGCGTTTAACGTAGCTGCAAGCCAAGATGTTACTTTTAACTCACAAACGACAACAACCGACTTAAAAAGCAATACAAAAGGTTTTGACTTTGATCTGGCTTTTGGAGGCGGTGTCGGATTTAACCTAGGCGCCTCAACTCTTGGGGTTGAATTACGTTATTCATTAGGTACAGGAACCGTAGCAACCGACGGAACCGATATTAAGAACAACGTTTTAGCTTTACTTGCAAGTATGACTTTTTAATTATATTTATAAAAAGAAGCCATTTTAACCAGATGGCTTCTTTTAACCCACATTTATCACAATTATTTTATCAATTTTCATCTAAAATTGCACATTGCAATTACTTTCAGTTTTAACAATATTTCTTAACTTGTAAAAAACTTTTAATTATTAAATCTATTTACTAATGTTTAAAATAAATAAAAACCACATATATAAATTTATATTCTTATTCCTAACATTTCTATTAAGCTTGGGAATGACACAAAATAATAATTCTAACGCAAAAATAATTCATCACGGTAATATTTATTATTTATCAAATACAATAATTGTTAAGCTTAAGAATTCTTACGGAAGCAATCAATCGACACTAATGTTAAAACGCCCTGATTTTACATCTCAATTAAATTCTGCTTTCGGAAAATATAAATTTTATTCTACTCAATCCGAATTTGGGTTAGAAAGTGCCGGAAGTAAATTTGGATTAGACAGAATTTACTCGGTTAAATATGGTGACAATTCCGATCCGCTTATTGTTGCTGCAAAAATTGAAAATCTTAGTAATGTTGAGTGGGCTGAACCGCGATATTTAAGAAAACCCTCTATAATTCCACAACATATATCTTTAACGCCGAATGATTCTTTATTTAGCAGCCAATATAATCTTGCTTTAATTGATGCGGTTGATGCATGGAATATTACAAAAGGTAGTCCTAATGTCATTATCGGTATTGTCGATACAGGTGTAGACTGGGCTCATCCTGATTTATATGGGAATATCTGGCATAATCCTAATTGGCAAAATGATGCTGGTTTTCCTGCAGATTCTATCGGATGGGATTTCGGCGGAAGCGGAAATGGGAATGGGAACGCAACGCCTGACAACAACCCAATGGAAGATTCACCACATCATGGTTCTTTTGTAGCCGGGGTTGCTTCGGCTGTTACTAATAATAATATCGGTGTTGCCGGGATAGGATATAACTGTAAGCTTATGGCGGTTAAAGTTTCTGAAGGCGATATTAATTCCGGAGGTGAACCATTAATTGTATTTGGCTTTGACGGAATTTTATATGCCGTCAATCATGGGGCTAAAGTAATAAATTGCAGCTGGGGAGGCGGCGGTTTTTCTAATGCTGAGCAGGATGTAATTAATTATGCAATATCTAAGGGAGTGTTAATAGTTGCCGCAGCAGGCAACGACGGAGTTAATGAATCTTTCTATCCCGCCTCTTATAAGGGTGTTCTGTCGGTTGCAGCTACCGATCAAAATGATATTTTGGCTTCATATTCAAATTATGGACCCAACATAGATGTTTGCGCTCCGGGAAATGCTATAATATCAACTTGGCAGCCAAATACTTATTATAATCAAGGATACGGAACTTCATTTGCTTCTCCGCTTGTTGCGGGACTTGCCGGACTTGCGTTTACAAGGTTTCCAAACTATTCTCCTCTTCAAATTGCACAGCAAATAAGGGTTAACACAGATAATATTGATACTCAAAATCCCAATTACATTCATTTAATCGGAAGCGGCAGAATAAACGCTTATAAAACTTTGTCGGATACAAACTCACAGTCAATACGAGCTGACGAAATAAGTTTTTATGATAATGCTTCGGGAGATAACAATAACGGGATTCTTGAACCGGGAGAAACAATTAATATAGGAGTAACCTTTAGAAATTATTTAAAACCTGTAGATAATATTTCAGTATCGTTATCAAGCGGCAACTCTTATGCAACCGTTATCAGCGGAAATTACACTATTTCACACTTAGGAACCTTAGATTCAATAAGTAACAACACAGCAATGTTTTCTGTTAAATTATCTAACAATTTACCTCTAGATTATCCTCTTACTTTAACTTTAAATTATAGCGGGGGAACTTATAATGATTTTCAGTTATTTAATATGTTTGTTAATCCTTCATATTTAACTCAAAGATATAATAATGTAGCACTTACAATTACCAGTAAAGGCGCATTAAGTTTTAATGATTATCCCAACAATACTCAAGGCGATGGTTTTATTTATAATAACGGAAATAATTTGTTATATGAAGGAGCTTTAATGCTCGGAACTTCTGCTACAACAATTTCTGACGAAGCACGTAATAATAATCAAGGCAGTGCACAGGATACTGCTTTTGTCGCTTTGCAGCCATTTTCACTTTTAACGGCAAACGGATATCAGGAAGGAACGACTGTCTTTAATGATGA
>JAJXTM010000038.1:0-12500 GCA_021783875.1 Bacteroidota bacterium | reverse complement strand
AATATTTATAATCTTCATCTTTTTTATATTGCACATAACCAGGTGTGTTTACCTGCCCGAAAATGTATACAAGATCTATTTTGGGAGGTATATATATAACATCTCCATCATTAACAATAAAATTATTTGCTGCTGAATCACCATCTGCCACTTTTTCAAAATCTATAAGCCCGTTTCCTCTCATTAGCCTAAGCATTTCATCAACATTAAAATAAAGAGAATCTTCATTTACTAAAGTCGACATTCGAAGCATTCTTAAATTTTCAATTTGATTAGAAAAGGTAATTGACTTAAATGCATTTGTACCTCTTAGTAGCTCTGCTCTATAAAGATCTGCATCTTTTCTGAATCCTCCACATTTATTTAACACTTCTCCAATAGTCGATTTACCTTTTGTAATAGGTATCTTACCGGGCATATTAACTTCACCGATTACTTCAACTTGATAATTCTTTTTCTCATCTTCATTTGCCAAAATAATAACTCTGTCTCCTCTTTCTAGTGAGACATCGTCAGTTAAACTTACCTTCAGACTTTTCATTTTTTCTCCATTATAACTAAGTCTATCAATTTCAGCAAATTTAACGTTTTCATAGGATTTGTTAATTCCCTGGGCTAATAGAATAGCGTCTGATAATTTATCACCATCTACAAATGGAAATTCACCCGGGTTATTGACTGCTCCGGAAACATCAAAGAAATTATGTTTTATATCGGCGGGACTAAAGATCAAGACATCATCATTTCGCAGATACGGATTAAAACTAAAATCACCGGTAACCCGGAATTTTAATAGGTCAATATTAATAATTTGTCCATCAATCCGTTTTAACTTAATATTTCTTAGAGAATAATCTTCAAGTTTTTTATTAACCTCCTTAATGTAATTCGGATCATTTATATTTCTATAAAGCAGTTGCTTGCCTTGATTATACATTTGGGTTACAAATTCATCCACCCTTTCAGAAGCTGAAGCTGGAAAAGATCCTGTAACGATAAAATCTCCACCGATAGTAACACTGATGGTAGATACATTCATCAAAAGATTTGATGTGTTTTTAGAATCGGTAGTTTGTCCAAAAGCTATTGTCAAAAAAAAGCATGGAATAATCCATAAATAGTTTCTCATAATTAGGCCTAATTTTAATAAAATAATTAAATTAAATTATATTGTTCGGAATAATATTTCTTGTATTCTCCCGAAATTATTCTTTGCCACCATTGTTTGTTTTCTAAGTACCAGTCAATAGTTTTAACAATTGCCTCTTCAAAAGTAAAAGCAGGAGTCCAATTCAATTCTGTTTGAATTTTAGTTGAATCAATTGCATATCGTCTATCATGCCCGGGTCTATCTTTAATATATTGAATTAGGGATTCATCTCTCTTCAATTGGGATAAAATTAGGTTTACAATTTCAATATTTTTCATTTCGTTACTAGCACCAATATTATAAACTTCACCAATTTTCCCCTCTTCAAAAACCAGGTTAATTGCTCTGTTGTGATCAACTACATAAATCCAATCTCTAACATTTAATCCATCACCGTAGACCGGAAGTTTTTGATTATTTAGTGCATTTATAATCATTAATGGAATTAATTTTTCCGGAAATTGAAACTGTCCATAATTATTTGAACAACGTGTAATTACTATCGGCATTTCATAGGTATGAAAAAATGATAAGGCCATTAAATCAGATGATGCTTTGCTTGAAGAATAAGGGCTATTGGGTGATATTGGAGTTGTTTCAGAAAATTTTCCTTTTTCTCCTAAACTTCCGTATACTTCGTCAGTAGAGATTTGTAAAAATTTTTCAACCTCAAAAAAGCGGGCAGTCTCCAGTAGAACATTTGTCCCCATAACATTAGTTTTAAAAAAAATTTCAGACCCAAGAATGCTTCTATCAACATGAGATTCGGCTGCAAAATTTATTACGTATTTAATTTTAAATTTCTCAAAAATATATCTAAGTAACTCTGCATTTCCAATGTCTCCCTTAATAAAATGATAATTACTCTTCAATTCAGATATTTTCAGATTCTCAAGATTGCCGGCATAAGTAAGTTTATCAATATTGATAATATTATAATCATCTCTTTCGTTCAGAATATAATTAATATAATTACTTCCAATAAATCCTGCTCCGCCCGTTACTAAAATGTTTTTCATTTTTACCTCTAATATGAGAATAGACCAACAAAAACTCCAACCTGAAGAAACAAATTGTTTCCATTTATATCAGAAGGTGGATTTAAAATTTCTTGACTATTATCGTATGTCCAATTACTTCCAAAAGTAAATTGATAGCCTACACCGATTCTAAATGAGACCAAATAATACAATGGAACATCAATATTAAGAGTTGGAGAAAAAAACCAATAATTATTTTTTAATTGTGTACTATAAGAATTTGCCGATAAATTATTAAAGCTTTTCCAATAATCAGACCAACTAATACTTCCAGAGTTGCTGTTCAATTGGATACTTAAGTTTCCTCTTCCGATAATGGTCCCGATTGAAATTCCAAAATTTTTAACATACGGCAAAGTATATTCTATTGTTAACCCTCCCCCGCTTAGAGAATAAATAGCTTCTTTGTATAAAATGCTTGGAGAATTATTCCAAGCATAAGTTAATGTCTGTGATGAAGAAGCAGAAAAGCTGCCTCCGAATCCAATTCCACCTATTCGAAAATTTTTTATAATGCCGAGATAAATAAATCCCTCACCTCCGGAAGTATAAAATCCATGGGTTGATAAAGAAGAAAAACCAAGATAATTAAGCTTTAAGTTAATCCCATCAAGTTTTGGAGTAACCCAACCACCAAGGTATCCGCCGCCGCCGCCAAAAGGAGCATCGTAGTATGGTGAATCTTGGGGCATAATATTTTGAGCGGCTATTAATAAAAAAGCCATAAATAAACAAAATTTTTTCATATTATTTTAACAAAAGCAATACAGAAATTTACCAAAGCAAGTCAGCAAAAACAAAAAATACATAACTAATTTAAAAATACAATTATTTCATAATAAATAAATCATAATTTAACTACAATTCGACCCGTTATGTGCCCATTTAGAATCAAATCAATTTTTTCATCAAGTTCTTCAAGAGAGCATTCCAAAGCTATTTGATTAAGCGAATCCGGTTTCCACTCCGAGGCTAACTTATTCCATAATATATTTCTGATTTTGAAATCGCAATGTGTTGAGTCACTGCCTAAAAGCTTAACTCCCCTAAGAATAAAGGGGTAAACCGATGTATTAAGTATAGGTGATTGTGTTAGTCCACACGAAGCGACTGATCCACCGTAAACAGTCGATTTTAATGCAGTAGCAAGTATATTTCCGCCGACTGAATCTATTACAGCAGCCCACCTTAAAGGTAATAGTGGCCTTCCGGATTTATCATTTAGACTTTCCCTATCAATAATTTTGGATGCGCCAAGATTTTTTAGATAAATCTCTTTCCCAGATTTGCCGGTAGCAGCTACAATATTTTTATAACCTGCTTTCGATAAAATTGCAATGGAAAGTGAGCCAACTCCCCCAGTGCTCCCGGTAACTAGAATATTTTCATTAACAGAAACATTTAGTCCGGCTGATTCTAAATTATATAATGACAACGCTGAAGTAAAACCTGCAGTTCCATATATCATACTTTCTTTTAATGAAATACCTTTAGGAAGTTTAATTACCCATTCTGCCGGAACTCTTATAAATTGTCCGTATCCACCCGGAGTATTCATACCAAGATCAAAGCCTGTTACAATTACTTCATCTCCAGCAAATATTTTTTTATCAACCGATTCAATAACTATCCCAGCCGCATCAATACCTGGTGTGTGAGGATATTGTCTGGTAATTCCTTTATTTCCGGAAGCTGACATTGCATCTTTATAATTCAAGGAGGAATATTTAACATTAATTAAGACATCACCTGATGGAAGGTCATTTATTGATCTGTTTTCAATTGATCTTATAAATTTACCTTTTTCTTCATAAACCATAAGAGCCTTAAATTTGCTCATTTTATTATTCCCATAATAATTCAGGCTAAATTTAAGCAAATTGTTTTTAACATATAAGAATACGGTAAACCATTTCGGCTTTTAATCTTAGGCAATCCTATTTATATTTGTTGTTTCAAAAAAACTTGTGTCTAATGAATAATAAATATGAAGCCATAATCGGGTTGGAAGTACATGCTCAGCTTTTAACCAAATCAAAAGCTTTTTGTGGCTGTTCTACAAAATTCGGCAAATCGCCTAATAGTAATACTTGTCCTATTTGTCTAGGACATCCAGGAGTTTTGCCAGTTTTGAATAAAGATGTTGTAGAGTACACAATAAAAATGGGGCTAGCAACTGGCTGCAGAATTAATCAAAAATCGATATTTTCCCGAAAAAATTATTTCTATCCCGACCTTCCAAAAGGATATCAAATTTCACAATATGAAGAACCAATTTGTGAGCATGGTAAAATAATGATTAAATTAAAAGATGGTTCTGAAAAAAAGATTGGAATAACAAGAATTCATATGGAAGAAGATGCAGGCAAATCTATTCATGATCAAGGATATGAAACGTTAATAGATGTAAATCGATGCGGTGTTCCCCTAATGGAAATTGTCAGTGATCCTGATATGAATTCTGCAGATGAGGCATATCAGTATCTTTCAAAGATTAAACAACTTGTTCAATATTTGGAGATATGCGACGGTAATATGGAAGAAGGGTCTCTTAGATGCGACGCAAATATTTCCGTTAGATTAAAAGGTGCCCATAAACTCGGGACAAAGAGAGAATTAAAGAATATGAATTCATTCCGAAACGTAGAACGTGCAATAGAATTTGAGATTACTAATCAAATTGAGATTTTAGAGGATGGTGGAACTATTAATCAACAGACACTACTTTGGAATGCTGATCTAAATGAGACCATTCCTATGAGGAGCAAGGAAGAAGCCCATGATTACCGTTATTTCCCCGATCCTGATCTATTGCCTGTTATTGTAAATAATGAATGGAAGTCTGAAATCGGGAATAATCTTCCTGAGCTTCCTGATATTAGAATCGAAAGAATGATAAAGCAGTATAACCTGCCAATTTATGATGTTGAAATTTTAACTCAAAATAAGTTTATCGCAGATTATTACGAAGAAGTAACAAGAATTACTAGTGAATATAAAATTGCCAGCAACTGGATAATGACTGATATATTAAAGATTATAAATGAAGAAAAAATTGATATAAAGAACTTTCCAGTTTCTGCCGAAGATTTGGGTGAATTAATTAATATAATTAAAGACGGAACAATCAGCAGTAAAATAGCAAAAGAAATTTTCCCAATTATGCTAGCCGAGAAGAAAAAACCCTCTACAATTGTTCAGGAAAAAAATCTTACTCAAATTTCCAATTCGGGCGATATTGAAAAAATAATAAATCAAGTCCTAGATAATAACTCCTCAGAGGTAAAAACATATTTAAGCGGAAAAGACAAAGTATTTGGATTTTTAATAGGAAAAATTATGAAAGAGACTAAGGGAAAAGCCAATCCAAATCTTGTTAATGAATTGCTTCATAAAAGTCTTGAAGAGTTAAAAAATAACTTATAATAAATCGGAGATTAAAGTGACATTTAAATCTGGAATAAAACGATTTTTCGGTATTAAAACCGAAGAAGAATTACTGAAAGTCAAAACAACTAAAGAAAAAATAAAAGAATTTATTGAGTCTCTGCTGTTTGCCGGAATAGCAGCATTTTTTATTATAACATTTATTGTTCAGAATACCAGAATACCAACTGGATCTATGGAAGACACTATTCTAGTTGGTGATTTTGTTCTTGTTAATAAATTTATATACGGAGCTGAATCAACAAAATATATTCCCTTTACACAAATTGAAATACCGCACTTCAGACTGCCTGCTATTAGAAAACCGAAGAGGAAGGATATTGTTGTTTTTGAATTTCCCGGTATGAGGCATCAACTTTATTCAGATGATAGGGGAGTTAATTATGTAAAAAGATGTATTGGGCTTCCCGGAGACACAATTCAAGTAATAAACAAAGTTGTTTATGTTAACGGAAAACAATTCTGGATACCGACTCATGCCATATATGTATCCGGATATCCAGAATCTAAAGATGTAGTAGATCCAAGAATATTCCCAATCGGAATGCCTTGGAATGCTGATAATTATGGTCCATTGATTGTTCCTAAAAAAGGATATACAATAAAACTGACAACGGAAAATGTCGAGATGTGGGCTATGACTATCAATCGTGAGTTTGGGAAAATTGTTGTCAGCCAAAGTAATAATCAGGTAACAATTGAGGGTAAACCCGTCACTTCTTATACATTTAAGAAGGATTATTATTTTATGATGGGAGATAACCGAGATGATAGTCTCGACAGCCGTTATTGGGGTTTTGTACCAGATAACAATATTGTAGGAGAAGCATTTATTACTTTATTTTCTTGGGATAGAGATATTCCATTTACTGACTTCTTTAGATTGCTAGGCTCAATAAGACCGGATAGGATATTATTAATTCTTCATTAATATAATATTGCAATTTTATTACTTCTAATAATTTGGAATTTATGGATTTATTAAACTTAGATTATGAAAAATATAGTTTGCACAACGGTCTGGAAGTTATACTTTATCGTGATAATAGCTTACCCGTAGTTGCCGTAAATATCTGGTACAAAGTCGGTTCATCTGATGAAGAATTCGGGAAAAGCGGAATTGCTCACTTATTTGAACATATGATGTTTCAGGGATCACTTAATGTCCCTAAAGAAATGCATTTTAAGTACATTCAGGAAGCCGGCGGAAATCTTAACGGATCGACCAGTTTAGAAAGAACAAATTATTATGAAAAAGCGCCATCGAATTATCTAGAATTAATGCTTTGGCTTGAATCTGATAGAATGGGTTTTCTACTTCCATCACTTACTCAAGAAAAATTGGATAATCAAATTGAAGTAGTAAAAAATGAACGTCTTGAAAGATATGATAATCAACCATACGGTCTTGCATTTGAGGTAATGTTAAGCAATCTTTATCCCCAGGGTCATCCTTTAAGCTGGTCGACCATCGGATCCTTAAAAGATATTTCAGGGTTTACACTGCGCGATGTATCCGGTTTCTTTGAAAAATATTACTCACCATCAAACGCAAGTTTAGTTGTTGCAGGAGATTTTGAATCTTCAATTGCAAAAGAATTAATTGAAAAATATTTTGCAAATATTCCGGGTAAAAATCATATCTCAAAAAAGAAATTTGAATCTGTCAACCTAAAAGAAAATAAATTCATTATTCACAAAGACAATGTACAGCTTGAAAGAATTTATCTTGCTTGGCATTCTGACATAATTTATTCCCAGCATGATACAGCGCTTGAAATATTATCCGATATATTAACTGGCTCAAAAAATTCCCATTTATATAAAAAACTTGTTTTTGAAAAGGAAATTGCCCAAGATATTTCATCATTTCAATATTCAAATAAACAATCTGGAAATTTTATAATTATTTCCACAGCAAAACCCGGAGTAAAGCTTAACGAGATAAAAGAAAATATATTTTCGATTTTAGAGGATATTAAAAAGAATGGCGTTTCGGAAAAAGAATTGCAACGTTCAAAGAATGGGATAAGATCTAGCTTTATATATTCAATACAAAATATTCAATCTGTAGCCGACCAATTAAATTCTTACAACTTTTATTTGAACGAGCCAAATTCCTTTAATTTTGATCTAACAAAATATAAAAACGTACAGAGTAGTGATATTCAAGCAGCAATGGAAATGTTTCTTTCAAAACCCTATGTTGAATTACATGTTATTCCACATTCTTTAGGATAAATGTTATGACTCTCAGCAGAGATATAAAGCCAATACCAGAAAAAAATATTTCCTTTTCTTTACCAAAAATAGAGAAATTCACTCTGACAAATGGATTAGAAGTTTTATATATTCAAAAAAATAAACTCCCAATTATGCGTTTGAATTTAATTACAAGAGCAGGAAGTAAATTTGATCCTAAAAATAAGAAAGGGCTTGCAAATCTTTTTGCAATGTCAATTGATGAAGGCGCTGGGGATTATTCTTCTTTAGAATTAAGCGAAGAGTTCGATTTTCTTGGGACATCATTTAATGCTAATACTAATCAAGATAGAGTTCATTTATCGATTCAGACTTTAACAGAAAATTTTGATAGATCGCTAGAACTTTTTAGCATGATTATAAAAAATCCTCATTTTAATGAAGAAGACATTTTACGGCAGCAAAGGAAAGTTCTGACACAACTTATTCAATTAAAAGATGAGCCTGAAGAAATCGCAAATCTAATTTTCAGTTATTATTTATGGGGAAAACACAACCCTTATGCATTCCCTGTAAATGGATATGAAAATGATGTCAAAAAGATTTCTTCGCAAGATTTGAAAAATCATTATTTAGAATATTTTACTCCCGAAAATTCTACACTAGTTGCTGTCGGAAATTTAGGAAAAGATCAATTGGCAAATGAATTAAACAAAAATTTATCTAAATGGAATGTAATAAATAAAGCAAAAAAAACAGGGATAAAGACAAAGGAAAAGCAAAGGTTAATATTATTAATCAATAAAGAGAACTCAGTGCAAAGTGAAATCAGGGTGGGACATATAGCTTCACCAAGAGATCAAAAAGATTTTTTTAAAAAGCTTATTCTGAATACAATATTAGGCGGACCGTTTACAAGCCGAATAAATATGAATCTTCGTGAGGATAAAGGCTATACATATGGTGCTTCCTCTTCATTCGGATATTATGAAGATGGAGGATTTTTTTTAGTTTCAACCTCAGTCGGAATTGACAATACTGCAAATGCTTTAAAAGAAATTATAAATGAATTAAATAATATAAAAGAAGGAATATCGACTGAAGAATTAAATATCGCCAAGTCATTTTTAATAAGACAATTTCCTTCAAACTTTGAAACATATGGTCAAATTGCTTCTAATCTTTCTATTCTTGTAGCCCATTCATTACCAGATAATTATTTTAATAACTATATAGATAATTTGGAAAGCGTCTCAATAGATGATGTCAATTTAATTGCGAAGGAAAGTATTTTTTCTGATAAACTTATAATAGTTATTGTTGGTGATGCCGAAAAACTTTTGCATCAGCTAAAAGAAGCAAAATTTGAGGATATTATTACAACTGATTATATGGGAAAACCTATTGACAAATAGTACATTGGAAGACATAGCAATTCAATTTAGTTATTAAAAACTTAAATTGAGTATGGAATTTTCAAGTTTTAAGCTAAATAAATATCATTAAGAAAAGCATAGGAAAAAGATGACAGATAACAAATCCAGGAGAATAGTTATAACCGGCATGGGGGCATTAACTCCCATTGGATTATCGGTAGCAGATTTTTGGAATGGAATGATGAATAGCAAAAGCGGCGGAGCTTTAATTACATCATTTGATACTTCTAAGTTAGACACAAAATTTGCATGTACTCTCAAAGGCTTTGATGCTACAAATTACATGGATAGAAAAACTGCACGAAGACTTGATCCTTATGCACAATATGCCATGGCCGCTAGTGCTGAAGCAATAAAAGACAGCGGTTTAAAACCAGAGCTTTTATCTGAAGAAGAAAGAGCAAGAATTGGAGTTATTTTTGGAAGCGGAATAGGTGGGATACAGACATTTTATAATCAATCAGTAGTTAATTATACTGAAGGACCTCAGCGTGTTTCACCATTTTTCATTCCGATGTTAATTCCTGATATAGCAGCAGGTTATATTTCAATTCATTACGGATTTAGGGGTCCAAATTATTGTATTGTATCGGCTTGCGCTACTGCGAACAACAACATGATCGATGGATTTTTATTAATAAAGCAAGGAATTGCTGACATGATTTTCGCAGGCGGCAGTGAGGCAGCAATTAATGAAATTGGTATAGGCGGATTCAATTCAGCAAAAGCTTTATCTACCCGAAATGATTCTCCGGAAACTGCAAGCCGACCATTTGATTCATCCCGAGATGGATTTGTTATGGGAGAAGGCGGCGGAATAATAATATTAGAAGAATTAGAACACGCAAAAAAACGAAACGCAAATATTTATGCTGAAGTTATCGGAATGGGACTATCTGCGGATGCACATCATATTACAGCTCCTCACCCTGATGGAATTGGAGCAATTCTGGCAATGAACATGGCATTAGAAAATGCACAAATTCAGCCAGAACAGGTAGACTATATTAATATGCATGGAACTTCGACCGAACTTGGTGATATTGCAGAAACAAAAGCAATTAAAAAAGTTTTTGGAGATCATGCTTACAAAATGAACGTTTCTTCGACCAAAAGTATGACAGGTCATCTTTTAGGAGCCGCTGGAGCAGTTGAAGCAATTGCTTCCATTTTAGCAATTAAAAATAACACTATTCCACCGACTATTAACTTTGTCAATCCAGACCCTAATTGCGACCTTAACTATACATTTAATAAACCTCAGCATCGAAATGTCGAAATTGCAATAAGCAACGCTTTTGGTTTTGGAGGACATAATACTACAGTAGTTTTCAAAAAATATTCGGAATAATTTGCCCTAAATATGGTAATTCAATTAAAAAAAGGAGATCATGATGGATCATTCTTTGATTACAACAACTTTTGATCTGAGCGGTTATAAAATTATAAAGCATTTAGGCATTGTAAAAGGCATAATCGTTAGATCAAGATCTGTGCTAGGCACAATCGGCGGATCACTTCAAACTTTGTTTGGAGGAAATATCTCTTTATTTACTGAACTTTGCGAAAATACACGTACGGAATCATATGAACTTATGGTCAAACATGCCGAACAATTGGACGCTAATGCTATTATCGGAGTAAGATATGACACTACCGAACTAATGTCCGGAGTAAGTGAAGTTTTATGCTATGGAACTGCAGTAAAAGTTGAAAAATTATAAATTCACTTTTTCCGGTAAACAGCGTATCAGTTATTATGAATATTATTTATGATGAAAATCAAAAATAGTGTCAGGAATTCCTTTATTAACTTTATAATTTGAATAAGTAACTAAAATGTTTCCTCTAATATTTTTTACTTCGTTTCTTCTAAAATCTTCTCCTCTTGGAACCAAGTTCATTCTGTTGACATCAAATGAAAACTTCATGAAAACCGGCAGAGGATATTTATTCGTTAAAAAATTATAATTAAGTAAAATTGTAAAAGTACCGTTAGTTTTAGTTGACGATTCAATTTTTCTAATTACAAATTGACTTTTGTCTATCCATAATGTAGTTAAAATAACATCACCATTATCTTCCAATGGTATAATTTTCACGACATAGGTTTTTGCACCGTCTATAGTATCCTCTTTTACATAAAAGGAAGAATACTTCCCATAAAATATGGAAGATGGTGAATAATTCAATCCGGTTTTTGGCAACAAAGCAAACTCTTGAGATTGAATGTGTACTTTGTCAGGTTGCTTAAAAAATATTTTTACATTCATATCGGGCACTTTGATAAAATTAGCTTCAATTTTTACAGTTGCATCAACGGAATAATCTTTGACAATTGAAAATGTGTTTTTCGCATTTTTAATTATTAAATCCGGATTCATTGTTTGGCAAAAATTGTAACCAATAAATAAAAATGATAAAAAAATCATTTTTCCCATTATATTAACCTCAAAATCAAGAAAGTATATCTTTTTTAATAAATAAAAATAAAGCCGTCGAATAAAAAACAATAATATGAGCAAATAAAATCAAAGAAGACCTCAATATTACAGAAAAATCAATTGGGTTATCAAAAAATCCTCTCCACGAACTCATATAATTAGTAAATAAATACGGCTTAATTGATTGAAATATATCAATATTAATTGCAGAAACGACTAAAAATATAATCATTATTGCCATAGTTGAAATAATCGGTCCAATTGCATTTTCGACTAAAGCAGATAACATAAAAGCAAGGGATGCAATAACGCTCATACTAAGAATAGCGAAAGCGTAAGATAATAAAAATCTCCACAGAATGTCATTTTTACTCAGAATAATTATTACACCGTTACTTATATTTAATAATTCACCTGTTCCAAAAATTAAAGTGCCTAACCCTAAACTCAATATAGCAAGCCACGTAATAAGCAAAAAAGTATATATAATACCTGCAAAAAATTTAGCAGTAAAAATAGTACTCCTTGAAATAGGTCTTGTTAAAAGGATACGATATGTTCCTGCAGTTGCTTCACCTGCAAGTAAATCTCCGGTTACCAGAGCTATTAAAAAAGGAATATGGATAGTTAAACTATTTAATATAAAAAATGAAACTAAATATGAATTTAAGAGATTACCGACCAACATAAATGATTGCTGAAGATTTCTCGTCATAAAGTTTATAGATTTCTGTCCTTCCATAAACATTGCTATCTGAATTAAAGGAACCAAGACCGATAA
>JAJXTM010000325.1 GCA_021783875.1 Bacteroidota bacterium | reverse complement strand
TGTTATTTATTTCAGAAGAATTACCCCCTTCGTCTCTACGAAATTTCCTGCTTCAATTCTATGTCAAAGAAGAAAACAAAAAAAATTTTTTAGCGGCATAACTAGAATCCTAATTTAATTACCGAGTCCGAAATTTGATTTTAAAGCACTATTGACAATGCTTAATAAATCGTTTTTTAAAAATGGCTTTGATATATAATGTGTACAGCCAGCTTCTAAAAACTTTTCTTTATCTCCTCTCATTGCATACGCAGTCACCGCAATAATCGGAACTTCATCATAATTCTTTAATTTTTTAATCTCTTGTGCAGCATATAATCCGTCCTTCCCAGGTCCAAGACTTATATCCATTAATATAGCACTATAAAATTTCTGTTTTGCCATTTGAATTGCCGAATCTGCATTCTTGCAAGTGTCTGTTTTATAATAATCCCTCAAAAATAATTCAATTACTCCGGTCGATACAGGATCATCTTCTACCAAAAGTATTTCCTTTAGCAAAGGTATTTCTTGCATCTTTTGATGTTCCATTGTTTCGTTTGCAGCGGAAGTCAGTTTTTCAATTTCTTTGGATTTTAAATTGTCGGGTAAATAATTTTCAGGAAGTTTTATCTGAAAAGAAGTCCCCTTACCTAATTCGCTTTCTACCGATATGACTCCTCCTAATGCTTCCGTCAATCTCTTGCTAATCGTTAATCCAAGCCCCGTCCCTTCAAAACTTCTTGAATAACCTTCACTTGCCTGTCGGAATTCATTGAAAATAATGTCTGTATTTTCTTTGGAAATGCCTATGCCAGTATCTATGATTTGTACTATAACCCATTTTTCCGAACCCTCAATTATTTCCTGTAACCTTATTTTTATCCCGCCTTGTTCTGTGAATTTAATCGCATTGCTTACGAGATTGTTAATTATTTCAAAGAGTAGTTGTTTGTCTGTATATATTTCAAATGTTTCTGGAGCAAAATCTAAATTCAAATATATCCCTTTTTTATCGGCATTTACTTTCCATAGATTCATTACTTCTTTTATAATCTCTATTATATTAATAATTTCAAATTTGATGTTGATATTTCCGGATTCGATCTTAGAAATTTGTAGTATTAAATTAAGTGTATCAAGCAGCCTGTTGCCGCTTTTATTAATTGTTTCAGCCATCTGATAAAGTTCACTTCCCGTTAGCTCATCTTTGAGCAGTTCGGAAAAACCTAAAATACCTATTAATGGTGTCCGAAGCTCATGGCTCATATTAGCAAAGAAGTTTGACTTAATACGATTCATTCCTTCAGCTTTATCTTTTGCAAAAATTAATTCCGCCATCATTTTTTTGCGTTCAGTTATGTCCTCTTTTATTGCAATAAAATGAGTTATTTCATCCTTTTTATTTACAATCGGAGAAATTGAAACTGATTCCCAATACAGTTCGCCACTTTTCTTCTTGTTGTGGAGTTCTCCATGCCACTCTTTTCCTGAAAGAATAGTATCCCATAATTCTTTATATTCGTTTTTAGATTTTTCTTGCGAACTGAATATTCTCGGATTCTTACCGATTATCTCTTCAATTTGATAGCCGCTTATTTCTGAAACTTTTGAGTTTGCAAATTCAATGTTGCCTTTCATATCTGTAATTATTATTGATGCAGGGCTTTGCTGTATACCTCGATATAGTTTTCTAATTTCATCTTCTGCAAGCTTAAGCTTAGTTATATCAACAACGTAACCCCGCAAACGGATAAGTTCTCCTGAATCATCAAATTCACCGGCTACATTTTCTAATACATAAATAATTCTTCCATCGATAGTTACAAACTCATTTTCAAAGAATTCAACCTTTTTTTCCTTTTTAAGGTGTTCAATAAATTTACTTCTATCAAATGGAGTTCGATATATTTTTCCAAGATGATAATTAAGTGCTTGTTCTTCGGAACTAAAACCGAATATATTTAAAAATGTTTTATTGCATTTTAACAGCTTCCCGTCAGCAGTTGAAAGAAAATTACCGGAAATATCTTCGTCAAAAAACTTTTGTAAATCATCATTCTTTACCTTTAATTCAAATTCTGCAATTTTCTGCTCGGTAATGTCTTTTACAATTCCTCGTACAATTGGTCTTTCTACTCCTTCCGACCGGAGTGTATTATTGTACATCCAGTAGCGCCTTTCCCTGGTTTTTGTTTGTATCGACATTACTCCGTCGGCTCTTCCCGTAGTTTCAACTTTTAATAAATATTCGTCGAAAGATTTACGGTATTCAGGAACTAACAAATCACGCAAATTCATTTTAAGTAATTCACTTTTTGAATATCCCGTGATTTTAGAACCGGAATCATTTACTATTAATAGATTTCCGTCAAGATCGTGTAAGCAAATCAAATCATTGCTGTTTTCAAATATATCCCTGTACCGGTCTTCGCTTACTTTAATTAATTGTTCGTCTTTTTTATTCTTTTCACTTATCAGTAGTGTCTCTATTGCAAATGAAATATCATTTGTAATTTCTAATAATAATTCAATTTCTTTATCATCGAAAAAATTAATTTCATCGGAATATAAATTAAATGACCCAATCACTTTGCCCTCAAGTTTTAAAGGAAGGGCTATTAAAGATCGATATCCCCTTTTAAGCGCTTCCTCTTTCCAGGGCTCAAAAGATGGATCATTCTCTGTATCTTTACAGACAAAATATCTTTCTTTACGGATTGCCGAACCTACCGGACCCTTTCCTTCCGGAGTTTCATCAATTCTAATTGGTTTAAATTTTGTTAAATAACTATCTTCAAAACCAGACCAGCAAAATGGCCGGACTATCTCATTTTCATAATCGATCAGTCCAATCCAAACCATCCTGAATTTTCCGTATTTAATAGCTATATCACAGCATTCTCTGAATAGTTTTTCCCGATTTTCCGCTTTTATTATTAACTGGTAAATTTGACTTATAACCGCATAAACCCTGTTCATTTTTGCTAAATCTTTAAATGCATTTTCTTTCTCATCGAGTATGCGTTTATTTTCTAATGCTTGTATAATTGTCTTTGGCAATCGGTGTATGTGCTTGATAGTCTTTATTACATAATCATTTGCCCCATTATGGATGGCTTCAATAGCAGTTGACTCAGAACCGGTTCCTGTTACAATAATGACCGGGATATTCGGAGATATTGATCTGACTGTCTCTAATACTTGCAGTCCCCCGAA
>JAJXTM010000324.1 GCA_021783875.1 Bacteroidota bacterium | reverse complement strand
AGCATACGTCAATAGATCAATGTTTAAAACTTCATTAAACGGACCAATTTACGCAGGTCCAAGTTTACTTAGCAGCAATATTTTATACGCAATAGGAACTGGAGATGCGGTTTATAGAATTGATTCTACAGGTACTATAGTATATTCAATACAAGTCGGCGGAGATGTTAAATCCTCTAGCTCAATTGCATTCGACACTACTATTTATATTGCCTCATCTGATAAGAATCTATATTCTTTTTCAAAATTTGGAAACTCTATGTGGCCTGCACTCCCATTGGGAGGCGTTATGACCTCGACACCGACAATTGATACAGTTACAAATCAGCTTTACATTGGAGTCTCAAATAAAAACTTTGTTGCTGTCAATAGACTCACTGGTAATGTAAATTGGAGTTATTTTGCTGATGCTCCTATTGTGACTTCAGCTGTAATTACACTTGATCGAAAATTGGTATTTGCTACAGTAAGTGGAAATATTTATGGAATTGATTTAAATAATATTTCACAACCAGTTTCTCCAGTATGGCAACTGAGTCTGCAAGATTCTATTCTTAGCTCTCCTGCCGTTGATGCCGATGGAAATGTTTATTACTGTACTTCAACCGGGAAAATTGATAAAATATCTATGCAGCAAAATCAACAGCCACAAATTATTTGGGAAAATAATATAAACTCAAGAATAGTTGGTTCGCCTGTCATAAACGGCAATAACACATTATATGTGGGAGCTTTTGATTCTCTTTTTTACGCAATAAATACCCAAACTGGAAAAATAGAATGGACATTTGGAACTTCTGCACCTATTGAATCAACACCAGCTATTTCTAATACTGGAATAGTTTATTTTGGGAATGATGCCGGTGAAGTCTACGCAATAGACAGCGCTTCTAATGTTCATTGGTATTACGATGATAGCACATCAATAAAAGCTCCATTATTATATAATAATGGTACTCTTTATGTAGGAACACTAGGAGAAAGACTAATTGCATTTTATGATAATGCAGATTCATTATTTACTCAGAATTTAAGCTTAAATAAAAGCAAAAAAATTAACTCTTTTTCATATAACCCACCAATATGGGGAACGTTCCAAGGAAATAATCAAAGAACTGGTGTTCCCAACGGAAAATTATTAACCTCTATAGCAAAGAGTCAGACTAATCTCCCAAAAGAGTTCTCACTTTCTCAGAATTATCCGAACCCCTTTAATCCTTCAACTATTATAAGATATTCTATTCCAAAATCTAGCTTAGTTTCAATCAAGGTTTATGATGTTTTAGGAAGGGTTATTACTACATTAGTAAATGAAGAAAAAAACTCCGGCAATTATCAAGTTGAGTTTAATGCTTCAAAACTTTCCAGCGGTTTTTATTTATACAGGATACAAGCCGGAGACTTTATAAGCGTTAAAAAGATGTTATTGATAAAATAACAATTTCTAATAGTTTGTATTAAGGCTGCTAAAAGCAGCCTTTTGAATATAATAAAACTAGTTAAAATATTATTAAGATAACTTAACAATTAAAATATTATGGAAATAAATAGGAATAATATTAAAAGCTCATCAGCCATATTTAAAAAACTAATTCCGAACGATCAAATTAAAGATGTTTTGGAAGTTGTTAATTATGCAGTTACTGTAGCAAATGAATATGGTAATGATAAATGGGGAATAACACTTAAATCCAATTATATTAGGTTAAATGTTGGTAAAATCGAAGTACTTACTATATATCCTAGTTTACTACATTTAATTCTTGATTTTAAATCTATTACGGATGAATCATTTTCCATAAAAGAATTAAATATTTTTCCTGGAAAGAATGAATTTACTGAGCCAATATATAAAAGCGTAAAGAATTCCATTGCATGTAATATTGAATATAAATCAGTTAGAGAATATTTCCCAAAAATAAAAGAATCATTTAGAAACCTGATAATAAATGCTGCTAAAACTACTATTCATAATATGACTTCAAATGCACATTCTCCGGCAGCAATAAAATACTGCTCATATATTTTAGATAAACCTATGCCCCAGCCCCTTTATTACCAAAATGAGAATGATCAAGACACGAAATTAAATATTAATGAAGGGCTAAGGGAAGGAGAGCAGAATCAGATCTTAACCAATGTCCATGAAAGGAATCAAATTGCAAGAAAAGCTTGCATAGAATATTACGGTACAAATTGCTTTGCTTGCGGACTTAATTTTGAAAAATTTTATGGCGAAATAGGAATAAATTTTATTCATGTCCATCATTTAGAACCACTATCAGAAAACCCGAAAGAACATGTAGTCGATCCTATCAAGGATTTGAGACCTATCTGTCCAAATTGCCATGCTATGATTCATAGAAATAAAGATAGATTATTAACTATTGAGGAATTGCAATTATTAATTAAGCAATAAAATATTTTTTAATATCCTGCATGAGAATATTTAATAATTTATCTTCAAAAGAAATGAGGTCAAGACATGCTTTCAATAATGAACTAAATCAAAACATTTTCTAAGATGGCTCATTCTATATATTTGATAATTTTTTTTCCATACGTTAAACACCAAGAATCATTTACAAGGTACGGAGACAGAAAATCGAACAAGGAAAAGGATATTGCAATTTTTATTTATGGATTTTCTAAAACTGACAAGGACAATTTGAATAAAGAAGAATTATTGATTAGTTTTGAATAGTTACAAACTGATTATTTCTGATTAGCTGACTTTTATACTAAGATAATTATGTAAGCGGCAATTGATAAAACGAGGATAATAACTTTTATTTTATTGATTTCAATGATAACTGCGGGCTGCGGTTTGATAGACTCTAATCCTAGCAAAAGCAATTCTATTAATGCATCCTTTCAATTAACAGATATTTCCGGAAATGTATCTGACACATTTTCATCGGGGAAGACTTTTGACATGCGCTTCACTTTGATTAATACGACCGGTCATGCGATAACTTATAATTATGCCGGAGTACCGGCAGTGCATTTTCAGATATTGAAAAACGATAGTCTGGCGGTTGCTTCTGAATATGCTTCCCCTAACATTATGGTTAATTTTCCAGATACATTAAAAGCAAGTGATACAATTCAGGTTGTGTGGGAGGTACAAAAGTATTTGTGGGGTTCTATGATTCCTTCTCTTCATCTACCTGCCGGTTCATACCAAGCTAAAGTGATTTA
>JAJXTM010000037.1 GCA_021783875.1 Bacteroidota bacterium | reverse complement strand
ATACTGCTATATTCCGTATGATATCCGCCCACTAGCTCAGGTTCAGCTTCGGGCAAATCAAAAGGAAGCCGATTAGTTTCTGCAAAAGATGAAACAAGAAATGTAATAAACCCAATCGGCTGAAGCACGGCATTCCACATCCATCCGGATTGAGCTTGCACTATAGCTACGGGTCGCAGTGATTGCGAAAGTAATAAGACTCCGCCGACAGAAAAGCCCATTGAAATTTCGTAAGAAATCATTTGAGCAGAGGAACGGATTCCTCCGAGTAATGAATATTTGCTTCCGGATGACCATCCGGCAAATGTGATAGCATAGACTCCCAAAGAAGTTAATGCTAGTACATATAAAATCCCGATATTAACATCAGCAACAACTAGAGGAACATTAAATCCAAAGACATTGATATCCGGACCAAAAGGAATAACAGCGTAGGTAGTGAATGCTACAAAAAGTGCAATAATAGGTGCTAAGGTGTGTATAGGTTTATTAGCAGCATCCGGCACGATATCTTCTTTTAATAATAATTTCAATACATCAGCAAATGATTGTAGAGATCCATTCCATCCTACCCTATTAGGTCCGATTCTGTTTTGAGCCCACGCGCTAATTTTTCTTTCAAAATAGACCAAATACGTAACAGCTAGCAATATAACCGTTATAATGATCAATATTTTTATCATAGAAAATATTATTAATTGCAAAATATTCATTTAATTATAAGCTCCAACTATGAAATTTCTTGTTTAGAAAATGATTCTAATTTTAATTTTGCACCCTGATCGCCGATAAGAGCATAATTCAAACCGGCAAATGCAGATATTGACTTTGATATATCAGAGAATACTTCTTCTGCGGCAGCATATTTAAATTTATGTCCCATTGCGCCTGAAAGACCGACAAGAATTCGCCATGACGAACGTGCATCGCGTTTATTTCTTTCTGCCCAGGAATCAAATTTAGTTCCGAATTTATCCCATCTACTTAAGGGCATTCCTTCTAGCGCCCGATCCTGATCAAAAGTTGTTACTGCCGGTCTCAATCTCTGAATTCTACCTTCAAAGTTTACAACAGTTCCGTGTTTTTCAGCGTAAGTTGAAGCCGGGAAAATTATATCAGCAAGTGAACTTGTTTTATTAAAGTTAGATGAATGCATAATAAATAAATCAAGTTTTGAAAAAACATTTTCTAATTCGGGATTAAAAGACAAGAGATCGTCCTCAATAAGATAAAGTGCTTTTATTTGTCCCTCATTAATTCCTTTTATAATTCCGTCGATATTCAATCCGCCTTTGGCGGGGCTTATACCGACAGATTTTGCACCAAAAGAATTCGGAGTTACATTTTCTTTTCTTAAAATGTTATCGGCAAAAGCAGGATTTAGATGCGGCATAAAATCAATATGCTTTGAACCGACAATAGCAGAAGCAAATTTTGCAAAGACATAATTATCTTCGCAAGTAGTAAATGCCGAGCCGATAAAGGCAATTTCATTTTTTGAATATGATTTTAATTCAGAAGAAGCGGCAGCAAATGCTTCGTCCCAGCCAATTCTAATCAACTCGCCTTGGCGTCGCAAATACGGACTATCAACTCTATCTTCGGAATTAATAAATTTATATGTATTTACCCTTCCATGATCACACATCCAGAAACTATTGACTTCATCATTCAGGCGCGGAGTTAACCTTAATACTTGATTATTTCTAACTTCCAAATTTATATTACAGCCTCGAGAGCAGCCTTGGCAAATAGATTTTGTAGAAGACAGTTCCCATACCCTGGCTTTAAATCTAAAGTCTCTGCTTGTCAATGCACCGACCGGGCAAATATCAGTTACATTCATTGAATAAGGATTATCCAACTGTTTTCCAGGATAGGTAACAATTGTAACTCTATCTCCGCGTTTTATAAAAGTTAGTTGAGGATCTTTAGCAATTTCATCGCAAAATCTTATACATCTTGAACAAGAGATACAACGATCACCGTCAAACATAACCAATGGACCTAAAGGGACTCTTTTTTCTTTATGAGTTTTTAGCTCATTAAACCTACTTTCTCCGGTTCCGTGCGAATAAGCATATTCCTGTAATTTACATTCTCCGGCTTCATCGCAAATAGGACAATCCAAAGGATGATTGACAAGTTCAAATTCCATGACAGCATTTCTTGCATTTAAAGCTTTTTCTGAAGCAGAATAAACTACCATACCTTCAGAGGCTATGGTAGAGCAAGCAATCGCAAGTTTAGGTATTTTTTCTATTTCAACTAAACAGACACGACAATTCCCGGAAACAGAAAGGCTTTCATGCCAGCAAAAGTGCGGAATAGTTATTCCGTTATTTTTAGCAGCTTGAATAATAGTCTGTCCTTGTTCAAATTCTATTTCTTTTCCATCTAAAACAAATTTCGGCATTAATGAACCCTAAAATTATCTATAATTATTAATGAAATTTT
Organism: Bacteroidota bacterium; assembly: GCA_021783875.1. Lineage (GTDB taxonomy): Bacteria > Bacteroidota > Ignavibacteria > Ignavibacteriales > Ignavibacteriaceae > FEN-1297. Next base: position 11,844 of record JAJXTM010000037.1, on the reverse strand, counting down.
ACTTAACAACTGAGTCTACCGGATAATATTCAAAATCAAAGGCATCGGCAACGCCTTTATATGTGATTTTCCCATCGATCATATTTAGACCAAGTTTAATTTCCGGGTTTGTTTTTATAGCATTTTCATAACCTTTATTTGCAATTTCGACAGCATAAGGCAGAGTTGCATTGGTCAATGCAAGAGTTGACGTATTTGGGACAGCTCCGGGCATATTTGCGACACAATAATGTAAAACACCATCAACAACATAAGTTGGATTCTCATGAGTAGTAGGATGGCAAGTTTCAATACAGCCGCCCTGATCGACCGAAACATCGACGATTACGGAGCCCGGTTTCATTAAACTAAGCATATCTCTTGTAACCAAATTTGGCGCTTTTGTACCCGGAATTAGAACAGCGCCGATAACCAAATCAGCTTTAGGAAGACCGGCGCGAATATAATATTCATTAGACATCATAGTAGTGACATTTTTGGGCATGACATCATCCAAATATCTTAACCGGAAAAGATTATTATCATAAATTGTAACTTTAGCACCGAAGCCGGCAGCAATTTTAGCTGCATTTGTACCCACAATTCCGCCACCTAAGACCATTACCTCAGCCGGACCTGTACCGGGAACACCACCAAGTAAAATTCCTCTTCCGCCCATAGCTTTTTCAAGATATTTTGCTCCTTCTTGCGGTGCCATTCTACCGGCAACTTCACTCATAGGAATTAGCAAAGGAAGAGATTTATCGGCTTTTTGAACTGTTTCGTAAGCAATTGCGATACACTTTGATTTCATCATTGCTTCGGTTAATTCTTTATTAGCAGCAAAGTGGAAATATGTAAATAATACTTGCCCTTTGCGAATCAATTTATATTCTTTTTCAATCGGTTCTTTAACTTTCATTATCATATCAGCAGCATCAAAGATATCCTTTGATGTAGAAAAAATTTCAGCTCCTACAGCTTTATAATCATTATCAGAAAAGCCGCTGCCTACACCAGCGTTTGTCTCTACAATTACTTTATGACCGTTTCGAATTAATGACAAAGCGCCTACCGGTAATAGCGCTACTCTATTTTCATTAGTTTTAATTTCTTTTGGAACGCCTATTAACATTTTGAACCTCTTTAATTTTATTTTGGCTATGCTGCCGATTTTAATAATACATTTTTTGATTTAATTATTAGCTTAACAAATTTAGTTTCATCAAGCAATTGATTAGCAGTTTCAAGAATGTTTTCTCTTGTCACTGTTTCTATATTTTTTATAATTTCTTCGGTGGATTTTATTCTATTAAAATATAATTCCGATTGCGCCATACGAAACATTCTATTTGAAGTACTTTCTAGACTAAGAAGCATACTTCCTTTTAAAGATTCTTTGGCTTTTTTCAATTCTCTTTCCGAAATCTTAACTTCGCGAAGTTTTTTCAATTCTTTGGAGATTATAGCTAAGGCTTTATCAAGCATTTTATCATTAGTAGATAAATATACTCCAAAAGTTGATGTATCCAAAAATGAGTTAAGAAATGAATTAATTTGGTAAGCTATTCCGTTTTTTTCTCTAACAGATTGAAATAATCTTGAACTACTGCCCTCACCTAAGACCTGGTTCAGAATAGAAGCGTAAACCCTTTTTACTTCTTTATAGCCCCAGGTTGTAGTTCCCATAATTGCATGAACCTGCTGAATTTCCTTTTCTATAATTTCGGATTTAGAAATATTTATTCCCAAAGAATAATTTTTCCTTTTCAGCGGTGAATAACCTAAATCAGAATTAAAATATTTATCAGTCAATCTCAGTAAATCTTTATGATTAACATCACCTGAGGCGGCAATAATCATTCGGTTAAAGCCATACTTTTCCTTAATAAATTTGAAAAGGTCAATTTGATTAAAGTTAATAATATTCTTTTCAGTGCCGATAATCGGCAGACTAAGACTATTACCCGAAAAAGAAATTTCTTCAAACTTATCAAAGATTAATTCTTCAGGATTATCGTTTATATCGTTAAGTTCATCAATGATAACATTGGCTTCCTTTGAAATTTCAGAAGGTTTGAATGCCGGGTGCTGAATCATATCGGAAAGGACATCAAATGTTTTTTCAAGGTGGTCGCTCAATCCTCTGCCATAATAGCAGGTATGTTCTTTCGAAGTAAAAGCATTCAAATAACCGCCAAAGGATTCTATATCGTCAGCGATTTTTTTAGCATTTCTTTTTTTAGTTCCTTTGAAAAGCATATGTTCAATAAAATGAGTAATCCCGTTATTAGAGGAATTTTCATCACGTGAGCCCACATTAAACCAAAATCCCAGTGAGAAAGATTTCACATAAGGAATTGTTTCGGATATTATTTTTATTCCGTTTGGAAGGATTGATTTATTATACTGGCTCAAATCGATATTTTTCTGAAAAATGGCAAAAATTTCTCTGGAAATATAGAGAAATGGCTTTTTGTAGTCAAGAAAAGTTAAAGGCAGAAAATTTATTTACTATAAAAAACAATGATTTGCGTTGAAAATTATAAATTAAGGATTTACTTTTAAAATCTTTTCATAGGATGAGCTTCTGTATTAAAAATAATCCTATTAAAATCCAGTACCTTCGGAGGGGCAAAGAATAAATAGAGATATTTCAAAGTTTCAGCAAGAAAGAAACTTTGCATTTCATCATCTTTTTCCTTAGTTATAACACTTTTTAAGCCGGTAAAGCCATCATCAGTTTTACAATATTTCATAATGCTTTTAAAATAGGTAACTGCCATTTGAAGATATTTGGGATTGTTAGTCAGCCTATACAAATAATAAGCTGATTCAATATTTTCGGGTCTTTGGACATATTCGGGTGAAATCACAATCATAGAATCGTAGTTTATTTCTTCAGGTTCAATTCCATATAGATTCCACATTTTAAAACAGGATTTTTGAAGCATTTCAGCTCTATGAATATCTCCGCTCAATGCTAACTCAGCGCCAAAGAATGCATCTAGAGAGCCAAAATAGGTAGAAACCCTTTTCCCGGAATTCATATCTGCCTGACCGTACCAAAATCCAGTTGAGGTAGAATCAGCCAAATACTTATTAATTGCAACAATACTTGAGTCCCACATTCTTTTACAATCCAAATCGCCGAAAAGTTTCCAACTTTTTAATAAATATTCATAATAAGAGTCAATTCCTCCGCCAATATAACTTTCATCACTAACCCAATTTCCTGTTTCTACATTAATTTCGGCTCCAACCAGACCTATCTTCGACCGACGGTTATATAATTGCACAAGTGCATTTTTAGCTTTATTATAATAAACCGGATTTCCGGTAAGCTTGCTCAAAGTTCCGAATTCGATAAGCAGGCTTCCCACTTCAGCAGGATTTGTAACAGAGCCTTTAACATTACCGGTTTTTAAATTAACAAATTGATATGGCATTCCGGTCTTAGAATTAAAAGCAGGCAACAAACGATCAGCAAGATCTTTAGCCAAAGTTAAGAATCTTTTGTCTCCGTCAAGTTCATAAGAAGAAAGAAGTCCGCCCAACATTCTGATAGTAATTTCAAAATTTTTAACATAAACATCTTGATTGAAAGATAGTTTACTAAAAATTAATTTTTTAGCTTCTGCAGATTGTTTTTTTAGTCCCATTAAGGTCATAGTATCGAATGCATCAACCGGTGTCATGCACAATGAAACGCCATACCAATCATAATAAGTTTTAGTGTTGGGCTTTAGAATATCATGTCCCCAAGCATATTTTTTATACCCACTCCAAGCATGGATAAAAGCTTCTTTAACTTCCATCGCCATTTTTTTCTTATCAATTTTCCCGATTGAATAATTATTTTCCGGATTGGCAAAAACTTTTCCGCTAATATGAGATAATACAAAAAATGAAGCTAAAAAAATTATTAAATTTAATAAAATTGTTTTTGATGATTTCATTTAAAAATACCTTTTGAAAATAATTTTAATTACTGCTCATAGAAGGAGGAAGATCTTTATCGTTCTTTCCCCAGTTCTTATTTGGAATATCACCCATATTAAAAATTAATTTACCGCCTTTTAAAATTTCCTTGTGATAAATATAAGACCTTTTTAATTGTTTACCATTTAAGGCAGCAGATTGAATAAATTTATTTTTATCGGAAACATTATTAGCAACAACAGTAAATAATTTTCCATTTCCTACTTGAATTATTACTTTATTAAACATAGGACTTCCGATTACATAAGTGCCGTCAACCGGATTAACAGGATAAAAACCTATTGAACTTAGGACATACCAAGCCGACATCTGACCGCAATCGTCATTACCGCACAATCCATCAGTTGAATCCGTATATAAGGTTTCCATAATTTTTCTGACTATTGATTGAGTTTTCCAAGGTTCTCCGGCATAATTATATAGATATGCAATATGGTGGCTAGGTTCATTTCCCTGAGCATACTGACCGATCATCCCGGAGATATCGGGTGATGCATTTGTTCCTTCTATTACAGATGACTGGTTAAAAAGAGAATCAAGTTTTTGAATAAAATGTTTTTTACCGCCCATAAGTTTTATTAATCCGGAAACATCCTGAGGAGCGAACCAATTCCACTGCCAGGCATCTCCTTCGGTATAATCATCATTTCTATGATTTGAGAAACGCGGATCGAAAGGAGAGACCCAATTTCCGATGCTGTCTTTTCCTCTGAAAAAATATGTTGTAGTATCAAATAAGTTTTTGAAATAACCGGCGCGTTTTATGAAAAGATTGTAATCTTCCTTTTTGTTTAAATGCTTTGCCACTTTTGCAATACACCAATCATCAAAGGCATACTCCAAAGTTTTGGATACTGATTCATTTTCTTTATCTGCCGGAACATATCCGAGACGGCGATAAAGAGGCAAACCGAAATTATTTTGCATTGCACTTTTTTTCATTGCTTTATACGCTTCGCTAATATTAAAACCATGGAAGCCTTTTAAGATAGCATCAGCAATAACCGGGACAGCATGATATCCAATCATAGTATTTGTTTCATTACCTTCCAATTCCCAAACAGGAAGCAGTCCGGTTTCTTTATAATGAGCAAGCATAGAATTAACGAAATCATTCACACGGTTTTGTTCAATAATAGTTAGGAGAGGGTGCTCGGCTCTAAAGGTATCCCATAGTGAAAATACAGTATATTGATTATATCCCGATGCTTTATGTATCAAACTATCTGCACCTTTGAATTCGCCGTTAACATCACTAAAGAGACTTGGTTCAATCATCGAGTGATATAAGGCAGTGTAAAAAATTTTTTTTAAGCTAAGGTTGGGAGTTTCAATTTTAATTTTAGAAAGTTCTTTTCTCCAAGATTCTTCGGCTGAATTTTTTATATTTTCAAAATTCCAATTAGGAATTTCTTTATTCAAATTTTCCATAGCGCCTTTTATACTCGCAGATGAAATTCCCGTTTTAACAAGTATTATTTCATTTTTATTTGTAGAAAACTTAAATATTCCTTCAAGCAATTTCCCTTTACCATTATTTGAATATCTTTTTAATTTATTATTAATAGATAATAAATAGCTACTAAAAGGTTTTGAAAATTTCGCAGCGAAATAAACTCTTTGATCTGCAGCCCATCCCGTAGACATTCTATATCCGACAATTGTCCTATTATCAATAATCTTTAGGAAGGCATTAGTTGTCTTATCCCAATTGAGACTATGACCGAGGTTAAGGACGATCACTGCGTTTTTACTTTTTGGGAACGAATATTTTTGGAATCCTGCACGTTTTGATGCTGTTAACTCAGCTTTAATACCAAAGGACTTCAATTCGACTGAATAATATCCGGGTTTTGAATATTCATCCGCATGAGATATTTGAGAATGAAGCGAAATTAATTTTGATGAATCAGCATTTGAATTGATCGACATAATTGCGGGCATAAATAATATATCACATAAATCACCAATACCGGTGCCGCTTAGGTGAGTATGGCTGAATCCAATTATAACGGTATCTGAATAGTTATAACCTGAGCACCAGTCCCAGCCGTTTGTGCCATTATCCGGACTTAGCTGGACCATACCGAAGGGTACAACTGCTCCGGGAAAAGTATGACCGTGGTTAGCAGTTCCTATAAATGGATTAACATAATTCTCAGGGTCAGAATTATTTACGTTATTTTGTGCAAGAAAAGGAGAGTTTAAAATTGCAAGAATAAAAAGAGAAATATAAAAAGATTTTTTAATAACGGTAGTCATAATTTGCTTTAAATTTTGTTTTAAATTTTTGTAAGAATATATAATTTTTCTTTATATAGTTTAAGAATCAGCTCACCAAAAAGGGTATTCGCCCATGCAAACCATTTTCGAGTATAATTCGATGGGTTATCTTTATCAAACGACTCATGCATAAAGCCAGTTCCGGCGGTACTATTGATTAAAGTCCTTAAGCAATTTATAATTTCGTCGTCATCATTTGAAGTAAAAGCTCTAATAATAATACCAATGGGCCAAATTTTATTTAATCCTGTATGAGGACTCCCGATTCCTTCGCCGGCTTTTCCTTTAAAAAAATAAGGATTACTGTCACTTAACAAAAATTTTCGTGTGTTTTGATAAAGCGGATTATCCACAGAGATACAATTCAAAAACGGAAGACCAAGCAAATTTGGGACATTAGCATCATCCATAAATAATTGGTTTCCGTATCCGTCTGCTTCGTAACAAAGTATATTTCCGAATTTAAGGTGATTAGATTTACCATAAATATTCAATGCTTCTTGCACTTCGTCAGCAAGTGATGAGAATTTTCCGGCGTAGTCATTATCTTTAATTATAACAGAGAACATTTCAGACAATTGCCGAAGAGAAACCACAGCAAAATAATTTGAAGGAATTAAGAAAGGAAAAATTGCTGCATCATCAGACGGTCTGAACATTGAGCAGATAAGTCCAACCGGCTTAACCGGGTTTCCGTAGCCGCCGCCGGGCAGAGTATCGCTTTGCCAAGCCGTAATCCTTTGAAATTTATAAGGTCCTTCGCTGTTTTTTCTTTGCTGTTGTATAAATGTTTTTAGAACTAACTTCATAGCCTCCTGCCATTTTTCATCGAAACAGGATACATCCCCGGTACTTTTCCAAAAATTGTAAGCTAATCTAATAGGGTAACAGAGAGAATCAATTTCCCATTTTCTTTCATGAAGTTCAGGTTTCATCTCAGTAAGATCCTTATCCCATTCACTGCCGGAAGCGCTAAAGTTAAAAGAATTGGCATATGGATCTATTAAGATGCATTTTGTTTGCCTATTGATTACCCCAGCAAGAAGATTTTTTAATTTAATATCTTTTGAAGCAAAAGGGATATAAGGAAAAACCTGAGCGCTTGAATCCCTAAGCCACATTGCATTTATATCACCTGTTATTACAAATGTGTCGGGATTACCGTCAATAATTTGAAAGCTTACAGTAGTATCAAGGGTATTTGGGAAGCAATTTTCGAATATTTGGCTGAGTTCGTTATTGTTAATTACATGTTTTACTTCTGTTATTACCTTTTCGATAGCATCGCTTGTAAACTTCCTTTCCGAAATTTGGGGTCGATTGCTCTTTATTTTATTCGATTTTAAATTAAATTTTTCTTTTAAAGGAATAAATGAAATTTTAGGAATAGAAAGTGCGGCTAAAGCAAGTCCGCTTGATTTTAAGAACTCTCTTCTCGATGCCATTATATTATAAAAAGTAGTTAAACAAAAATGATTATTAGAAAACTAAATGATTTTTATTCTATTTGCAAAACAATATTTAGAATGCTTCTCCAATACCAAATTGTACTTCGAGTTGTTTAAATACTGCTTTATGCTGAAAAATAAATCTTTTATCTGATGGATCATAAAATTTAAAAGCGAAATCAATTCTCAAAGGAGCAACGGGTGTATAGTAACGAAAGCCTAAACCAGCAGCGACAGCAAGTCCATCAAATCTAAATTGATTATAATTAAGCCAAGAATTACCCAGATCGCTAAAGAGATCTGTCCCAAAAGTATCAGTTAGCTTATACCGGTATTCAATTGAGGTTTCTAATAAGAAACCTCCTCCGGTAATATTATTTACACCGTTTATTGATAGTACACTATCACTGCCTACCGGGACTAATTGATTAGACCTCCAGGCACGGATTGAGTTGCTTCCGCCTGCATAAAATGTTCTGTTAATAGGCACTCCGGCAAAATTTCCGTAAAATGTATGCAGATCACCTACTTTCAATTTAAATGCCGTGATTGATCTTTTCTTATTGTCCAGCGGCAAATAATAGGAGCTACTTATTAATATTTTATAAAACAATGAACCTGTATACTTTGCTTTAAACAATCTTGAAAGCAAATAAGGAATAGAGTTTGCCTCTTCAACATGAAATGATAAATTATAACCCTGAGTTGGGAAAAGAATATTATCAACAGTTGAAGATCCGATATCGCCTGCAATATCTGAAATAAGTTTACTTGACAAGCTGTCATTAAGTGTACGATAAACTTCATTTGACTGTTCAACGGTATAAGAAGTGCTGAGGTGATTAAAAAAAGTATAAGAAGGTAATTCGAATTCGAAAGTTAAAGATGTGCCATATACTGTATTATTATAAGTACTTTGTTTATCAATTTTTGCATAGGTTTCCCATGACCCGAATATCGGTAAATTAAAAAGATATGGTTGATCAATAATTATATGAGAATCGACATAACCAAGCAGAGTAGTATCCTTATAAGAAAATTTCTTTATTAAATTCGGCAGGTCAGCTTTAAATATATCTTGAACACCAAAAGTTGAGCTTATAGTTAATTTTCTAGCTTGTCCGAAAAAATTTTTTCTAATATAGGAAGCCCCGAGACCGATATTAAAAGCATTCTGTTGATTATTAAAAATCAACTCGGGAGACAAATCGTTTAGTTTACCTATATTACCTTCCAATTTAACCGGGACTTTGTGATCAGTTGTATCTTCATCAACCGCAGATAAAATTGCAGAGTTGAATAAATCAGTTCGATAAAGTCTAACTTGGCTTCTCCGCAATTCATCCTGGCTATAGTAGGAGCCTTCTTTTATCCCGGAAATATCTCTAAGTAATTTATCGTTAACATATTTAGCCCCTTCGCCGTTTTTTTGGATGAGGACGGTATCGATGGAATAGCGTTTACCGGGATTGAAATAAATATTAGCCAGGACATTATTTTCGATTGTATCTTCAATGATTATAGTACTATCATGATGCGCAAACAGATATCCATTATTCAGCAATTCCGTTAAAATATTCCCTGTAATATTTTCGATTTGTCCTTTCGAAAATCTTTGTGTAGAATCATATTTTGCTTCATTATTCACCAGATTTAGAATTGGTGAAGGAAGAGTTTTCAATCCGAGTAAAAGAATTTTCTTATAATTCGAAGGTTGGTTTTCGGTAATATCATATTTGAGATTAACATTTCTAGTTACCGTATCAATAGAGAAACTATAAGAAAACTTAGCATTAAAAAATCCATTATTGTAATAAAATTCTTTTAATGCTGTTAAATCAATAGAAATTGCAGATGAATCAAAATAAGATGGTTCCTTTCCGAGGCTGCTAAATGAATGAAGAAATTTCCAAAACCACCACGGTGACTCCTGAGAATAAATAACATCTTTTAGGGTAGAAGTTGAATAGGAATTATTTCCCCTGAATTCAATAGAATTAATTTCATATTGGACTCTTTGTTGAGCCAATAAAGAGACACTCCCGCTTATTAAAATTAATATTACCAGTAATTTATTAGACATTATATTATAAGATTCTTATAGAGACGGCAGGGAAAGATTCAATATTTTAAAATAATATCTTTGTCAATAAGTTTCAGGTTAGGATAATCTCTTTTAAAATTAGCTATAAAGAAATTTTTTATATTTTCCATATCGATATCTTTTGAAACATATAAAGCTATTGGATTATTAGGATTAGAAATAAAGTGAGCATAATAAACTTTACCGTCTTTGTAATTTATAATATATGAAAAAATCTCTCCGCCGCCGCTGCCCAGATAAAAGCTTTGCGAATTATAATAAACAAGTTCATAGTTTAGCAAAGGAAATTTTATTTTCTTTATCAAACATTCTTTGTAGGAACCATTCAGCAGAGGAGATTCATAGGAAATGCTAAGTTTACCCTGAATTTCTTTTAAAAGATAAAACTTGATACCAAATAATTTGGGGCCATTCTCCTCAGTTCCGGCAGCAATTTCAATTGTACTGTCATTATCAAATGTTCCTTTATAGGCAAATTTAACATTATTGCCCAAGATATTCTTCGCTTGCTGCATAACTACAGCAGGATTATTATAATCAATAGATAACTCAGCAGGCTGGTTATTAGACTTTTTATCGCTGCAGGAGAAAAAGATAACCGAAGAAAAAAATATAATTAATAAAAATATTTTATTATTTAATGACAACTTTTGTTCCTTTCTTTACTACTGAATAAAGTTCATCTATATCCTGATTGCTTAATGCAATTGAACCATCTGTCCAATTATATACAAAAGGAAGATATTTAAAAAGATAATCCAATCGCCCAATTCCATGAATTCCCATATCACCGCCAAGCGGAGTATTGGCAACCGGACATTTGCCGTTGGAATAGTCAAACTTAATTAAGTCAAATTCTTCCTGAGTAATTTCTCCTTTACGCAAACCGTCAGATGCATCTGAAATATTTGGATAATTTATCATGAAAAACTTATAATACTTATTGTTAGTGTCAATTTCACAAATTTTATAATCTCCAACCGGAGTAGCTAAATCTCCGGATCTCTGTTTCGGTGAGTTTACATTTCTACCAAAATTTGCTCTATAAGTTTTTATTAAGACAGTATCATCATAAAGTTTTAAAGAATAAGATTGCCTGTTAACTAAAATATTCGGGTGGATTAATTCATTAATACCCTTTTTAGCCATTATCACATTCAATGGAATTTCACGAAGATTAATAATTATTCCATAAACTATAACTCCCGCAACAAATATTATAATTCCGCCACTAAAAAGGAAAACATTTCTAATCATATTTTTATTAAGAAATGCCAATAAATAAAGGCGAATTTTATTATTTTTTTGCTGTTGTTCTTCTTTCATCAATAACTTAAAAAGGAAATATTAACATAAATTATTATTTCACAGTAGAAAATTTAATTAAAAATACCTTAATATTTAAGATTATGATAAATATAATAGATTAAACGCTAATTTACGATAATTAGCAGCTTTTGTTTCGCGATAAAAAGTATAAAAAAAACCCAACTTAATAATTAAAGTTGGGTAATACATAAAAAAGAATTCAAATAATAATTAAACTTCCATTATTTCTTTTTCTTTATGTTTAAGAAGGTCATCAATTTTTTGAATATGCTCATCAGTGAATTTTTGCACTTTATCTTCAAACTCTTTTAATTGATCTTCGGAGATTTTCTTATTTTTTTCTTCTCTTTTTAGGTGTTCATTAGCATCACGACGAACATTTCTAATAGCAACTTTACAATCTTCACCAAATTTTTTTACAAGTTTTACAAATTCTTTCCTTCTTTCTTCATTAAGAGGAGGGACAGGAATTTTTAAATTTGTACCATCGCTAACCGGATTAAAACCCAGATTAGCCTCAAGGATTGCTTTATCAATATTACTTACCATAGACTTATCCCATGGAGTGATTGATAAAGTATGAGCATCAAGGACAGAGATATTAGCTAACTGGCTGATTGGAGTCATAGTTCCATAATAATCTACTTTTATACCGTCCAATAATGCAGTAGTAGCTTTACCTGTTCTAATTTTTGAAAG
>JAJXTM010000323.1 GCA_021783875.1 Bacteroidota bacterium | reverse complement strand
AATAGGTATTGAAGCTGAAAAGATGGACCACCATCCAGATATTTTACTACATTCATGGAATAAGGTAAAAATATCTATTTCAACCCACAGCGCCGGAGGAATAACGTTGCTTGATTTTAAACTCGCTCAAACAATTGAAACATTAAATAAATGATGGGACATCTGGAGAAATATAAAACAAATTCGTTGAGGACAAGTTTTGTTATTTCTAAAATAAGGGGATAGCTCCGGAATATTTTTAAGATAAATTTTACAGAAAAATGGAGAATTATAAAATGGAAGAAAATGAAATTTTGACACTTTTCAAAAAAACCGAAGCACTTCTTGAAGGTCATTTCTTATTAACCTCAGGCAGGCATAGCAATATTTATTTTCAGTGTGCAAAAGTTCTGCAATATCCAGCATATAATGAATTCTTAAGCAGAGAAATTTCTAAATTCTTTAAGGATTATGAAATAGACACTATAATTGCTCCAGCAATTGGAGGAATTGTAGTTGGTCAGGAAGTTGCAAGACAACTAAATAAAAAATTTATTTTTGCAGAGAGGGAGGATAAATCACTCACTCTTAGACGCGGATTTTCGATTTCCAAAAATGAAAAAGTTTTAATATGCGAAGATGTAGTAACTACAGGCGGCTCTGTTTTTGAGGTAATAGACATTGTTAAACAATCGGGAGCTATAGTTTCGGGAGTCGGTTTTATTGTCGATCGCAGCAATGGTAAGGTTAATTTTGGATATCCTCAAGTTAGTACTATGAAAATTGATGCTGTTTCATATACACCTGACAAATGCGAATTGTGCAAATCAGGCATTAAGCTAGTAAAACCCGGTTCAAAGAAAATTTTTATTTAAGAAACACATAAATCTTATGGATCAAAAAAAATTATATAGAACCGTTGAAGCATTAGCCTCACAAAAGTTTAAAAGTGAAAAGGAAATCCTTATCAGTGTCTTAGATCAAATTGTAGATGTAGAATATATAGAAGTAAACGGAGGGAGAATTTGGCAGCTTGATTCAACTAAAAGCGAATATATTTTGCTTTATCAGACTGGAAGTTTGGACAGAATCGAATCTAATTTCCGTGTCAAAATTTCTGATTACCCGTTATTTGATATGATAGCTAAAGACCGAACTGTACTTGGCAATGAGACTAATGAATTTTTGCGCGGAATTGGTATAATGAAATATTCTGCCTCAGGAGTGGGTTCAAAACTAAGAATTAACGGGAAATTATATTATGAATATTTAATTGCACTTAATTCCGAAAATATAAATGAAGACTTAAGATTGACTTTAAATATTATAGCAACTGCCTTAACTTCGCAAATAAATCAATTTAGATATTCGTATAGAGCAAACCATTTAAAAGCAGATATAGATAAAGCTCGTGAACTTCAAAAAAGTATTTTACCCGAACATGAATATCGGTTTAATAATTATGTGTTGTTTGGGCTTACCGATCCTGCTGAAATTGTCGGCGGTGACTTTTTTGATTATTTAGAAATCGGTGAAGAAACAAGCATTCTTGGTGTTACTGTCGGAGATGCTGCAAGTAAAGGAGTAAGTGCCGCTGCAGAAGCAATGTATATTTCAGGTGCTCTTAGAATGGCTTGTAATTTTGAAATCAAAATGGCAGTTCTCATGAAAAGGATGAACGCACTTGTTAATAAAATTTTTGAAGATGATAAATTTGCCTCACTTTTTTACGGGGAATTATCACAGGATCAAAGCGGACTATTTCTTTATGCTAATGCCGGCCATAATCCTCCAATATTCATTAAAAATCGAACCGGAGAAATAAAATATTTACTGCCTACCGGTCCAGTTTTAGGTCCTACTCCTAATGCTAAGTATAGCATCGAAAATATTAATTTTGAAGTGAATGATGTATTATTAATTTTTTCGGATGGGGTAGTTGATTCAACAAATGATAAATTTGAAAATTTCGGCGAAGAAAATATTAGCAGAATATTAACCAATAATCGCCATTTAAGTCCAAAGGATATTGTCTATAAAATATTGGACGAATTAATAACTTTTACTAAGAATGGAAGTTATTCAGACGACAAAACTCTTGTTGTAATAAAAAAAGTTAGCTGATCTTATTATTATAAATAAGCAATTGAAGGTGGAAAAATGATCAAATCTATTAACCCTGCTACTGGTTTTGAAATCAAATCTTATAAAGAAATGGACATAGCTGAAATTTATGAAATAATTACTTTAAGTAATCTAGCTTTTAAAAAGTGGAGAGAAACTGATTTTACTTATCGTGCAGAGAAGATGAAAAATGCTGCAAATGTTTTAAGAAGTAAAAAAGAAGAGCTCTCTTCTCTAATAACAGAAGAAATGGGGAAACCTATTCTTCAATCAAAGGCAGAAGTAGAAAAATGTGCCTGGGTTTGCGATTATTATGCCGAAAATGCAGGACATTTCTTAGAGGATGAAATAATTAAAACTGAGGCAGATAAAAGTTTTGTATCATTTCAGCCATTGGGAGTAGTTCTTGCAGTAATGCCCTGGAATTTTCCATTTTGGCAGGTTTTCCGGTTTGCTGCACCGAACTTAATGGCTGGAAATAGCGGAATTCTAAAACACTCTTCAAATGTCAGCGGATGCGCTATTGCTATTGAAAATGTTTTTAAAGATGCAGGGTTTATGGATGACATTTTCAGGGCACTTATTGTATCATCCAAAAATATCAAGAATGTTATTGCAAATACTAATATTAAAGCAGTAACATTAACTGGCAGTGTAGAAGCAGGTAAGTCAATAGCTTCAATTGCTGGTTCATTTTTAAAGAAGACTGTTCTTGAACTAGGAGGAAGCGATCCATATATTATTCTTGATGATGCTTACATAAGTAAAGCAGTGGAAACTTGTGTCACTTCAAGACTTATAAACGGCGGTCAAAGTTGCATTGCGGCAAAAAGGTTTATAATAGTTGAAAAGGTTTATAATGAATTTCAAGATTTATTTATCAAATCAATGAAAAACAAGAAAATGGGTGATCCGTTTGACGAAACAAACGATATTGGTCCTCAAGCAAGAATTGATTTACGAAACAAACTTCATTATCAAGTTTTGAAAAGCATTGAATTCGGGGCTGATCTTCTTCTTGGAGGTGTAATTACAGATGAGACAAGTGCTTATTATCCGCCGACTATTCTGGCAAACGTAAAACCAGGGATGCCTGCAT
>JAJXTM010000036.1 GCA_021783875.1 Bacteroidota bacterium | reverse complement strand
TGGCCAGTCATTTTTTAATTTAGCACGGATAAGGAATACAATTATTCCAATTAATATTACGATTATACCTCCGGCCGCAAAGAAAAAACCAGTTGAAAAAAACAACCCAAGCCACATTATAATCGCGATAATCGCAGGCAATGGGTAAAGCCACATTTTAAATGGAAAAAATTCTGCAGGTTTTTTCTTTCTTAATAATAATATTCCTGCCGCCTGCCCTACGAATTGTATCAGAATTCTCATTGCCAAAATTGCGCTGATAACTTCCTTAAGTCGGAATAATAAACTAAATATAAAAGCAATAGCTCCAAGTGTCAACAAAGATACGGTAGGAAATTTCTTTTTCGGATGGACTCGTGAAAATACTCTAAAGAAAGTACCATCAACTGCTGCAGCATAAGGAATGCGGGAGTATCCAAGCATTGCTGAAAATAATGATGAAAATGCAATCCATAATATTAATACAGTAGCAATAATAGCCGCTTTTGAACCATAAATTTTTTCTACGAAACTGCTTACGATAAACTTTGAATTCATTGCTTCACGCCATGGAATTACACCTAGTACGCTTAGCTGCATTGCCAGATACAATAATGTAATTCCGACTATAGAAATAAAAATACTTCTCGGAATATTTTTCTGTGGTTCGTTTAATTCTTCTCCAAGATTACAGATATTATAGTAACCAAGATATGTATAAATTGTCTGCACCGAAGCACTACCTAGTCCAGCAAAAAAAACAAATGAAAAACTGAATGCCCCTTTGGGAAAATCGAAAGCTATCTGCTTATTAAAATGAGTTATGCCTCCGAAAATTAACCATAGAATCGTTGAGATAACACCTATCCATAGAAACAAGGAAATTTTTCCTACAGTTCCTATTCTGCGATACAATAAGATAACGATTATAATTACTAAAAGCCCGGATATAATTTTTTGATCAACTACATTGATGGGAACAAGAAATGTAAAATATTGCGAAAAACCTATAGCACCGGATGCAATAACTAGAGGTGCTTGAAAAATGGTTTGCCAAATCAGCAAAAAAGAAAATAATTTTCCCCAGCTTGAAACTCCGTATATTTCTTTTAGAAATATATAACTTCCTCCTGCTCCCGGCATAGCAGCGCCAAGTTCACTCCACACAAAACCATCCATTAAAGCTAACATTGCTCCTAATACCCATGCAATCATGCTCTGAGGACCGTTCATCTCTTTTATTACAAGAGGAAGCACAATGAAAGGTCCTATTCCAATCATGTCAATCATATTAAGCGCAGTAGCTTCTTTTAAGCCCAGTCCGCGTTCAAGTTTACCTGAAATTTTATTACTGATTAAAATTCTCCGGTTAAAGATTTTTTCTTAATAGACTTCTTTTATATCCGTATGAGAAATAAACTATCATTCCAATTATTAACCAACCGGCAAATCTTATCCAGGTTATCCATGGCAATCCAAGTACGAGGTAAAGACATGCGGCTATTCCTAGTAATGGTATTAGAGGAACCCAAGGTGTTCTAAATGGCCTCGGTCTATCAGGTTCTTTTTTGCGTAAAATAATTATTCCGGCGCAAACGAGCATAAACGCAAATAAAGTACCAATATTTGTCAAATCAACCATTTCATCAATTGTTGTGAACATAGCCGTAATTCCTACTATCAACCCAGTTAGAATCGTTGTAACATATGGTGTTCTGTATTTAGGATGCACTTTTGCAAAGCTTTGAGGAAGTAGCCCATCACGTGCCATCGAGAAAAATATTCTCGGCTGACCAAGTTGAAAAACTAATAACACTGCAGTATGAGCGATAACAGATCCAAAGGCAATAATGCCGACAAGAAAATTTCCCCAATTTTTTATATGGGCATATTGAATCGCCAATGTAAGCGGTTCTGCTTGACTTGTAGAAAGAGTTTTTACTAAAGCTTTAAATGGTATTATTCCGGTGAATACTCCGGCAACTAAAATATATATTATGGTACTGACGATTAATGAACCGATTATCCCTATTGGTAAATCCCGCTTGGGATTTTTTACTTCTTCGGCTACGGTTGAAACTGCATCAAAGCCGATGTATGCAAAAAATACAACTGCCGCACCCGCCTGTATACCAGACCAGCCATTTGGGGCAAATGGAGTCCAGTTTGCTGGCTTTACATAATGAAATCCTACCCAAATAAAAAGTCCTAGTACAGCAAGTTTAATTATTACCATAATTGTCGTTAAGCGCGAACTTTCACGAATCCCAAGAACTAATACTACAGTTATTAATGCAACAATTGAAAATGCCGGAAGATTAAAAACTATCGGCACTCCGAATGCATGAGGAGCATGCTCCAATAACCCGGGGATTTTTTCTGCAGTTCTGTAATCAATAGACATCCAATCGGGAATTATAATCCCGAATCCTGCTACAAATGTTTTAAAATAATTTGCCCAACTTATTGCGACGGCAACATTTCCGACAGCATATTCAATTATTAGATCCCATCCAATTATCCATGCAACTAACTCTCCAAGTGTTCCGTATGAATATGTGTATGCACTCCCTGAAATAGGTACCATTGCCGAAAATTCGGCATAACACAATGCCGCAAATCCGCAGGCTATTCCGGTCAAAACAAATGATAACATTAGTGCCGGACCAGCTCCAGGGCGCATTGCATCTCCGGCTGCCGCTGTTCCTATCGTCGCGAAAATTCCTGCCCCGATAATTGCTCCTATTCCCAGCATAACAACATCGAAAGCGCCAAGTACACGTTTTAATTGATGCCCTGGTTCATCACTTTCGTGAACCAACGCATCAAGACTCTTAGTTTTGAATAATTGTTTTAACAATTGATGTCTTCCTTATAATGATTTGGATTAATAATATTTTTGAAATGAATATATATTCCAAAATTATTTTTATTCAAGCAGAAGGCTTTTTGAAAAAATAATGATCAAACTCAATTCAATATAATTAATTATTCATTTAATTTGAATGGTAAATATTAAAATTTTTATGAATTGTTATTTAGCAAGAAATTAATATTTTCTTATGAGTAAGAATTTTAGAATTATAAGTTTTTTTAATTCACCGAAAATATGCAGAATCATAAAAAATGTCATGCCTGCTATTACTGTTATTCTAAATAAAGATAAACGAAAAACCGGATTTTCATATGAATTCTATTCATTCAGCTTTATTCCTTTTCGGCGTCGGACTAATTGCCGGGTTTATTAATATTAACGCCGGGGGAGGCTCAACTCTTACTTTACCGGCACTAATTTTCTTAGGACTTAATTCGTCTTTAGCCAACGGGACTAACCGAATCGGAGTTTTTCTTCAGACTTTAACGGGCGTTTATTCATTTAAAAAACAAGATTACCACCAGTTCCCGGTAAGTTTGAAGCTTTCTTTATTGACATTGCCAGGTGCAATCGCAGGGGCTTTTCTATCTCTTAGAATCGGAGATGAAGCATTTCATAAAATACTCGGTGCTATAATGATCGGAATTATCATTTCAATGTTAATTCCTAAAACAAAATTTCAAATGGTTGACTTAGAGAAAAAGAAAATTACTCCGATGGTAGTTATTGCAATGATATTGATTGGTTTTTACGGAGGATTTATTCAAGTAGGAGTTGGCTTTTTGCTTATGGCTGTATTGAATTACTTAATGAAATTTAATTTGGTGCATGTAAATATGCACAAAGTATTTATAGTTGCTGTTTATACCTTTCCTGCATTATTAATATTTATTTTAAGAGACGATGTAAATTGGACTTATGGTTTAACTCTTGCCGCAGGGAATTCACTCGGCGCATATTGGGCAGCTAAATTTTCAGTCCGTGGCGGCGAAAAATGGATCAAAATATTTTTAATAGTAGCTGTCATTATAATGTCACTTAAACTTTGGAATATTTTATAATTATTGTTTGCAAGCACATCTGATCTGAATCTTTTCTTTAATCTGTGAATCATATTTAATATAATTTATAGGTCATTATGTCGATTTTTCAAATTATTTTACTCGCACTTTTTGTTCTTGTAATTATAGTTCAAATAAATAAGTATATTGTTAGACGTTCACTTATTCATTATACAGCTTCTGAAGCTACCGATAAAATTAAAAGCAGTCGCAGCACAATACTTCTTGATGTAAGGACTGCGCAAGAAAGAAAAGTTGCAATGATCAAAGGTTCTCTGCATATTCCTTTGCATGAAATAAAAGGCAGAATTGGAGAATTGGAAAAATTTAAGGATAAAGAAATTATTTGTTATTGCAGAACTGGAAACCGAAGCGTAACTGCTGCATCTAAATTAAAAAAACATGGATTTAATTCTGCTAATTTATTGGGCGGCATAAACTCATGGAAAGCTAATGGATTTAAATAATTTAATAATATAATAAAATGAAAAGAAATGTAGGATTTGTTGACAGAATTTTTAGAGGAATAATGGCTTTGTTAGTTATTGTGCTAATTTTAACAAAAACGGTTCAAGGCGGAACTGCTATTATATTCGGAGTTATGGCTGTAGTATTACTTTTTACAAGTACTACTAGGTTTTGCCCTTGTTATATGCGCTTCAATATTGATACAGCAAAAAATAAAAAAGAGGAATAATTGTTATGTTAATAGCTTTTTATATAATATTAGGAATTATTGCTTTATTTATGATTATGCAATTTGGAATGGTACTAGCAGCAAAGAAATCTAAAGGTATGAGACTTTCCGGATTGAAAGGCAACCTTAAAAAACTTGAAAGTAAAGGAGAAAGTGGTTTAGTTTATTTTTTCAGCCCATCTTGCCATGCTTGCAAATCTCAAACTCCGGTAATAAAAACTTTACAGTCTAATTACAAAAATGTTTATGATGTTGATATATCCAAAGATTCTAATACTGCTAGAATTTTCGGAATAAAAGCTACCCCAACCACTATCGCTGTTAAAGATGGTATAATCAGCCAGGTATTCCTAGGTGTTAAACCACAGGATTTTTTAGAAAAAATTTTAATTGGAAGTAAATAAATGGAATATGGTTTCTCTAAAATATTTGACCTTTCTTTTGATAAAGCTGTCGAAAAAATTACGGATGAATTAAAGAAAGAAGGCTTTGGCGTATTAACTGAAATTGATGTTAAAGACACAATGAAAAAGAAACTTAATCTGGATTTTAAAAATTATAAAATACTAGGCGCCTGTAATCCATCAATTGCACATAAAGCACTTCAGTTCGAAGAAGAACTTGGATTACTTCTTCCATGCAATATAATTGTTTATGAAAAAGAAGGAAAAAGTGTTGTGTCGGTTTTTAATCCTTTGATAATGACTCAATTCGTGAATACGAAAGAAATGAATGAAATTGCTGAAGTAGTGAAATCAAAACTTATTCACGCTCTGGAAAGTGTTTAATTTTCATCTTCAATTTTAATTTAAATACAAAGATTTTAAATACAATATATTAATATAAAAGACATAGGAGATAATATGCCGGAAGATTTAACAAAAGAAACTTTTCTGAAAAAAGTTTTTAATTTCGAAACAAATAAAGAATGGAAGTTTGAAGGTGAACTTCCTTGCGTAATTGATTTTTGGGCTCCATGGTGTGGTCCATGTCGTATGGTAGCACCTGTTATGGAGGAACTATCTACTGAATATGCAGGAAAGGTAAATTTTTACAAGATTAATACTGATGTAGAACAAGAACTTGGTTCAGCTTTTGGGATAAGGAGTATACCCTCATTATTGTTTGTTCCTAAAGAGGGACAACCCAAAATGGCAGTAGGCGCATTACCCAAAGAATCCTTAAAGCAGGCTATTCAAGAAGAGCTGCTTACAGCAACTGCCTGATTTTAGGCTAGTTTTAATTAGCGGAAATCTCATAATATGAGTTTTCCGCTTTTTTTATTCTTTAAATGTTTATAATTTTGTAGCATGTAGTAATAGCATAATAAACTATTTATCAACTTAAACGGAGGATATCATGTCAAAAACTGAAAATAATCTTAAAGAAGCATTTGCTGGCGAGAGTCAGGCTAATCAAAAATACCGCGCCTTTGCTAAAAAAGCTGAACAAGAAGGTTTTACTAACATAGCCTTGTTATTTAAAACAGCAGCGGAAGCTGAAAGAATTCACGCCGAAGGGCATCTCAATGCTTCTGACGGAATTGGTTCCACATTAGAGAACTTAAAGTCTGCTATTGGGGGCGAAACCTATGAATACACAGAAATGTATCCGCCGATGCTTGCAGATGCCATTTCAGAAAATCATAAGGCAAAAAGAATGTTCGGTTATGCTGTTAAAGCGGAAGAGGTTCATGCTAAGTTATATAAAATGGCTTTGGAAGCTGTAGAGAAAGGGAAAGATTTATCCGGCGTTGATTTCTATCTTTGCCCAGTTTGCGGAAATATAGAATTAGGCAAGCCGACAGAAAACTGCCCTATCTGCGGAACCCTCGCTTCAAAATATGTAAAAATATAATAACTCTTTTTAAAAAACGCCATGTATATTAAAATTGCATGGCGTTTAAAAATAAAAATATTACAAATTTATTATTTAACCGTATATACAGACGTTAGAAATTATGTATTCGAAAAAAACAAACCTACTTTTAATATTATTTTCTATTATATCTCTTAATATGTATGCTCAAACATCAAATACAAAAACTAAATTAGTAACTGTTGATTCTGTCAACCTAAATAAATACCTTGGAACCTGGTATGAAATTGCAAAAATTCCCAATAGTTTCCAAAAAAAATGTGCTAGAAATACTACTGCAACATATATTCTAAGAAATGATGGTAACATCGATGTTATTAATCAATGTGTTGAAGCAGACGGAAGTATAAATAAAGCAAAAGGTATTGCAAAGGTTATTGATAAGAAATCAAATTCAAAGCTGCAAGTGAGCTTCGTTAGAATCTTTGGTATATCCTTATTTTGGGGGGACTATTGGATCATTGGTCTTGATAAAGATTATAGGTATGCAGTTGTCGGAACACCCTCAAGAAAGTATGGATGGATATTAAGTCGCACTCCCCAATTAGCAAAAAATGATATGGAAGAAATTTATAAAATCCTTAAACAGAAAGGATACAACATTAACGATTTTGAAATGGATATTCAATAGAACAGAACTTCAAACTTATGAAGCAATTTTCGTAAGTAGAGTCTGTAAAATAATTTGTGTAAATGGCATTTTAGTTTTTAAACGTGCCTTTATTATACTTGTCAGTTTTTTTACAATTGGTGTTTCTTCATAGTCTTCATTAGTTTTAAAAATTCCTTCCTTTTGAAAATATTCGAATAACATTTGAGTGATTGACTTACCTTTTTTATGCGATATTCACCTAGCTTTGTCAATTATTTTTTTATCCATTCGTAATGTCAGTTTGGCGTACATTAGTCTCATATAAGACGTATCAATTATTAATATATACGTTAAAATCAAATTATATGAAAAATGACAAAAGAGATGTCCTGTATTTGGTTTCCTTTGTAGGCCTGACTGTATATAAAGCACAGCCTGATTTTGAAGCCCGTCGTTCTTAAAAAAGAAATAATTATCTCCAGCTTTAAATGGAGCAGAATATTTAGGATAGTTCCATAGTTTTTCAAGTCTTGCTTTAATTTTTCCCCTGTAAGGGATTTTATCAAGATAATTAAAAGTTACTTTGTTTTCTTCATTCGCCCATTCTTTTACGGCGGAAGCTGTATCATCTTCAAGCCAGCGGTATGTGTCGGGAACGATTGTGCCGAAGTAGCTATCCTTGATATTATCTTTCTTTATTTTAGGATATTTAAGTTTGGTTTGCGGAATAATTAAGGCAGATAAAAAGAGTAAACTACTACCGGCTGTAAGCCGGTAGCTTTAGGTTCCTCTAAAGCCGAAATCGGCTAATCACTAATCTTAAAATCTTCGTCTTCTTTTTCGACATCCTGATTTTCTATATATTGAGTTATTACCTCATCTGTTACATTCCCTGAGCTCGCTACAAAGTAGCCTCCTGCCCACACGTGTCTTCTCCAGAATTCCTTTTGTATGTTTTTGAACTCTTGTTGCAATTTTATAGATGTTTTCCCTATTATAACCATGATAGTTTTTTCAGGTTTGTATCTTCACCTATCAATTTAACAAACAAATCCTCTAAAGATAAATTATTCAAATCTTTTTCAACTATACCCAACTTTTCCTTCAAATTATTAAATGTACCTTGATATATTAAATTACCTTTATCAATAATTATTATTTCATCGCATATTTTTTCAATGGTTCCCAATTCATGTGAACTTATAAATACGGTTTTTCCATTATTAATTAGTGAGAGAAGAAGTTTTTTTATATTACTACTCGATACGGGATCAATTCCTTCAAGAGGCTCATCAAGTATTGTCAGTTCAGGATTATGGATTAAGGCCGTAGCAAGAGAAATTTTTTTCCTCATTCCTTTTGAATATTCCTTAATAGATTTTTTATTTTCATTATTCAAATCCAAATAATCCAGCAGTTCATCAATCCTTTTTTTCGATTCGTTTTTGTTTAAATTATACATAACCGACGCAAACTCTAAATATTGTCTGCCTGTCAGGTTTTCAACATAGTTAGATTTTTCTAGAACAAACCCGGTTTTTCTTTTGTATTTCCAATCGCCGGGATTAATTTTTTCCCCTAATATTTTTACTTCTCCCTGGTCCGGTTTTAGTATACCTGCCAATATATTTATTGTTGTTGTTTTTCCGGCACCATTACGTCCAACAAATCCTGTTATAGCTCCTTCCTTGACCTCAAAAGACAGATTGTCCAGTGCCGTCTTATCGTTTTTGTATACTTTGGATACATTATTTAAAATAACAGGATTCATGAATTATACTCCAATATTATTCCTAAATTACTATCTAAAAGTCTTGAAATTATTTTTACTGCGGCAGAATGATAAAAGACAACTACCAATAAGCTTAACACAATCATAAATGCTCCCGAGATGCGGTATAGTAATGATAATATCAATATACTTATTAAAATTATTACAGCTATCGTAATTGCAAATATCATATCCAAATTAAAAAGCTTCCTGATTTTTAATTGAAAAAGAAAAAATAATATTAAAGAGATATAAGAAGTGACAAAAAGAATACAAATCCATTCCGACATGTTAAAATCAAAAAAATATTTTAATGTAAAAATTATGAGTAAACCGGAAATTAAATTATTAGTAAGAAATTTAAAGGATAGAATATTTATAATATCAGAAAAGGTAACAGGATAATCTTTAAGAACTGCGAAGTTAATGTTTTTATTTATCACGGCGAGATTATTTACAATTATATACGGGATAAAAAGGACAACTATTATTGTACTATACAGATTTAGTAAAAAAAATGCATAGAATATTATCATGAATCCAGTGAAAACAGATAATAAATTAAACAAGAATCTTTCTCTAATCCTATTTATAAAATTGAAAATCAGTATCCTTATTATTTTGCTATACATTTCGAAAAATAATGTACTTTAAAATTTCATAAATATAATTGTTGGTGTACCTGGGTATATTCATATTTTTACCTATAAAATAATAAGATATCACAAACAACAATATTGCAAACATAATTAATTTCTCGATTAACTCACCAACGTGATATTTAATTAAACCGTATAGATAGTCTATTCCAGAATAAAGGAATGAGACAAGAAAATAAAATAATAAAAATAAAATTATTATCGATGGTATCGCGGCTGGATTAAAAGAAAGCGCATAATATAAAACAACAATTAAAGGTACAGCATATAAAATAATGCGCGCATTAATGCAATTATTAAAAAATATAGTTATGAATAATTTAGATTGAGATACCGGGAATATTTCAACAGCTTTTTGAGAGAATAAATTAGTTACCATATTGGAGTTTGTAATATTAAAAAACTCAGAAAATACCGTTATACAGAAAGGTATCATAAAATAAATAGTTAAATATTGATACTGCATTTCCATAAACTTTGAAAAAGTAAAATACAATACATAAGATGAGAGAAGAGAAAAACTAATATTCAGGAATAAACTTACTAGGTAACGCCGCTCTTTTTTTAAGACTTGGTTAAAAGTCTTATTGTAGTATAAAATTATATCTAAATAATTTACAATACTGCTCATGCTATATTTATGTAACTAATTTTTAATTGATTATTTTAAAATAATAATAAGAACACTTGCGAAAATCTCGCAAGTGTTCCGATTTGTTACCAACCCAGGTATCCACCAAGCGCACCAACTGCACCCATTAAAGCCCCAATACCAGCAGGGATGCCAAACCCTGTGACTCCGGCTGCAATTGCACATGTACCTAATCCAGCGGCAATACCACAAGAACCCAGTTGTGTTAAACCACCGTTTATTTCTTCCATTTGCTGGGCATTTAACTGTTTCATTAGAACTCCAATAATTTAATTATTATTTTGTCCTTGCGGTGGAGGGCATTATTATTTACCGCGGATCTGACGTTGCGCACCGTCAGATTTTTAAATCATCTAATAATTTTTCTATTTTCATTTCCCCGTCCATAATCTAATTCTATTTACTCGATGGATCGAAAAAAAATATTAACGGCGTAATCATGCTTCCAATTTTTTTCATAATTACTTTTATCTACAGCCATGATAAATCTTTTACCTTCTCAATTCCATCATGCTTAGTAATGTCTAAAAATATTTCTTCTAAGGATTGGTAAGTCTCTTTTGTTATCTTATCCTTTATTTTACTACGTATATCTTTTGTCGCAGACTGAAAAACTATTTTACCTTTATTTATAATAGCCACCTCGTCGCATAAATCTTCAAGTTCAATTAAAGAGTGAGATGTTATCATTACAGTTTTTCCTTTATCTTTGAACTTATTTAGAACTTCTTTCATTTTTTTTCGCGATATTGGATCAACGTTTTCAAAAGGTTCATCTAAAAATAAAACATCGGGGGAATGGATTATTGATGCAGCAAATGCAAGCTTTTTTCTCATACCCTGGGAATAAGATTCAATCAACCGGTCTTTTGCGGAAGTCAAGTCGAAAAAATCTAATAATTCTTTAATTCTATCAGGAAGAATATTTTTCTTTACGCCATAAACTTTTCCAACAAAGGTAAGATGTTCCTCACCCGTCAGACCGTCGAACAAAGCCAGAATTTCTGGAATAACTCCAATTCTTTTTTTTATATCAATAGATTTTTTTTTCAAATCATATCCAAGTATTTTAATTTCGCCACTCGTTGGAAGAATAATTCCAGTAAGAATGTTTAAAGTAGTCGACTTGCCTGCTCCATTTGGACCAACAAATCCAAAAATTGAACTCTCAGGAATTGACAGTGTTAATTTATCTAATGCAAGCAAACCGTTATAATTTTTACTTAAATCTATTATTTTAATCATAATTTTATAAGTTTTTTATATATTATTTCTTTATGTTCCTTTAATAATGAGGCCGAATAGGAAAGCAATTTTATATACACTATTATTATAATAAACAGGGTAAGGATAGAAATTGAATAGAATGAAAACCCAATACCCAGTTTATAGATAATAAAAAGAAGAATAACCGGCAAAATTAAATACGTCAATAATCCTATAAAACCAATTAATGAGAACTTTGCTGGTTGTGTTTGAGAAAACGCATTTTCTTTTAAATCTACCGGATATGGATGTTTTATGGATACAAAATTTGAAAACATCAACGAAACAATATTTAATAAATAGGAGATGAGCAATATAACCGGCAAATATTTGAATGAATAAAGAAAACTTAAAATCACGCTCACAATTATAACTAAAGGAAATCTTACTAAAATAAAACTAATGTTTTTAGAAAGTATTGCTTCACGTAAATCAGAATTGGAAAATAGATAAAACCCAAAACCTTTCTTTTCAAACCCCCAGTAGTTACTGAGAAAAAAATCCCAAAAAAATACAGGAACAATTAAAACAAAACTTAAAGCAATATATACATGATCATATATTTTAGAGTGTACAAGATGCATATAGCAAAAAAACAAGAGTATAACAATTTCTATAAAAATTGCTAATAATGAACGATTGCTTCGAATAATGTATCTTATATCTTTTTCAATATATTGTTTAATCTTATCAGGAAAGAACGAAATTAGAAAGGATAATTTAATTCTTATAATACCCGTTTTTGATAGTTTTGTGGTTACATGTTTTGAATCCAGATTAGCGTGAAATATTTTAATAACCAGAACTATACCAAATAAACCAAATGAATATATAATATTTAGCATTAGTAATTGATATATCCACTTCCCTTGGTGAAAAATAGAAAGAGAGAATATAGAATTGATATTCCAACTTATAAGATTGTTATTGACTACTATTATCCAAGTCAATTTATTTAAAATAATTAAATAAATAATTCCGGAAAATAAAATTAAAAGCGATATAACCTTCAGCTTTGGCATTGATCCAAATAATTTTATCACACTTTGAATCAATTCAACTACTAGATGAATAAAATACAAAAGAGTAAGGGAAAGCGACAGAAGTATTAGTGCGGAAATAAAGGAAATTGAAAATCCACCCGCCCCAGCAATCAAGGATAGTAATAATTCTGCAAGTAATAAATATCTAATATCAATAAATCCAGTAATAATAGCAAAAGTAATAATTGATGATTTGCTTAAGGGAAAGGGCTTAAGCGTGTTGAAGTTTAGCTGCGTGATAAATTTTAATGGAGATAATGAATTAGACAGAATAATAACTCCGGAAAATATACAAAACGATTGCCGAATACTGAAAAATAGATTTTCCAACTTTAATTCTGCATGATAATTTAAATATACTACTAGATAACCAAAAAAATATCCGAAACTAATAAAAAACAAGGATAAAATTGTTAAAATTATCATACCTGCAAGTGTGTTTTTAGAAAAGAATTTATCTTTATACACATTAATTAGTATTCGGTAGTATAAGTAGATCAGTGAAATCATAATATTAAAAAATTTTTCGGTTATTTATACTTCTTTTCTTTATTTTTAGATACGACTTTATCAAGACAATGCTTACGATAGAAGAACAAAATAGACCAAAAAGAAAATACACCTTTAAACCTTCATTAAACATAATAATAAGATTTAAGAATGAAATCAAAATAAAAGAGACGCTGAGCAACAGATAAAATTTCATAAGAAATGCCTTTTGTTTGATTAACATAAAAAAAGTAAATAAACATCTACGCGCACTGAAATATTTTAAATAAATTTATAAACAATAAACTTTTCTACTAAATTTCTTTTCAACAAAATATTTCATTCATCCGAACTTATTGCACATTTAGATTAAATAGTGGGTTATTGTCCCACTATTTTTATTCAATACTGTCATGGATATGGTCTTAACAATTAGCGCCAATACCCCAACCAGCAGCAAGGCCCCATAAAGATGCACCAATTATACCAACAGCGCAAAAACCGCCCGAAATAGCTACACAAATAAAGCTGGTATTCGGTTTGGATTCAATTGGATTGATCTTTGGTGGGTTATTTGTTTTTAAATATTCGTTGAAAGATTGAGTCTCATCATCAAATAGAATTACATCATGGCAGGTTTTTCCAAACTTGTATAATGAGTTTAACTTTAAAGTTTTTTTTACATCTATACTTATGAGGGGATCTTCTGAAAATGAAGCCGTTATTCCAATTATTAAAATAGACTGTGCAGTTATTAGCAAGGTTTTGATTTTTTTCATGTACCTACCCTACCCCTTAAGCGAAAGCTTAAAAGTGTGATAATAAAAATATTTTTTATAGTAATTGCTTAAAAAACTATTTTCAAAGGAGGGCTGAAAAAACCTTTATAAATGTAAGAAATATTTTTAAAACTTGAAAATATGAAGTTAAGATTAAGCGCAGTATCCAAAGATTAGTTATTTTACAATCTTGCTACTAATTTATTTTTGGAGAAAATCACTAACCGTCCTAGCACAAATAAATCCCTCAATTTCTTTCTTTTCTATTAGTGAAAATATCTTTGCAGCACCATCAGAAAATGAAACTTTATCTGAAATTAGTTCAAGGACCATATTAGTGCCTAATAAAATTCTCATTTATACTTTTCTTCTATATAAATTTTAGAATCATCCTCTTTAAAGTTTTTATATTTTATTTTATCTCTTAGCTTTTAACAATTGGTGTCTCTTCGTAGTCTTCATTAGTTTTAGAAATTTCTTCCTTTAGAAAATATTCAGATACCGTTTGAGAGATTAACTTACCTTTTTTATGCGATATTCGCTTAGCTTTGTCAATTATTTTTTTATCCATTCGTAATGTTAGTTTGGCATACATTAGTCTCTTATAAGACGTATCAATTATTAATATATACGTTAAAATCAAATTATATGAAAAATG